>NZ_KV804709.1:22882-59317 GCF_001811425.1 Peptoniphilus sp. HMSC062D09
GCAAGATTCCAACAATTATTGCATTGGCTATAAGTATTAAGATAATAGATCCGTAATTGTATTTTCTCATAATGACCTCCTCTTTATCTGTGATTTTATTTTATCACAAAATATATTTATAAAAAACTTATTTATATTAAGTAGAATTTTGGGTATATAATAAAAGAAATATAACAAAGGAGGAAGACATGAAGAAAATATTAGGAGCTCTAGTGGCAAACTTTTTGTCCTTTTACATATTAGACATGATATTTGAAAATATTTATTTCTCAAAACCAAGTGCCTTTATAGCAATGGCAATAATTTTCTCACTAGTTAACCTTACAATAAAACCAATACTAAAAGTTTTATCCCTTCCAATAACAATAGTAACCCTTGGACTATTTTCCTTGGTTATTAACGCAGTGGTCCTTGAAATTGCCTTTAACCTCGTAGGCTCTGCATCTATCGGAAGCTTTGGCACAGCCTTTTGGGCAAGTATAGTTTTGAGTTTTATTAATAGTACTATAAGAGAAATAATGAGTAAAAACTTTAAGTAAAATTTCATAAAGAAAAAATGCCGCAGTTATGAAAAGTCATAACTGCGTTTTTTTTAGGCTCTATAATAAATAGTGTTGGTGAGAAATCATCAGCACTATTTTTGTATGGAAATGTATAAAAAATAGACATAGAAATCACATTCCTATAAAATATAGTTGCTAGCAAATACCAAGGAGTAATTCTATGTCTATTAATAATTATATAAAAATTATTTACTTATCTTTACAGTTCTTGTTGAAGAATCCCAATCTACTTTAGATCCTAATATTTCAGAAATTGCTCTTAGGGGTACAAAAGTCCTTGAATCCTTAATTACTGCTGGAGAATCAATTGCAATTTTCTTTCCATTGGCATTTATTTCCTTTTCTCCAATAACAAGACTTGCCTTGTTATCTCCAACAATAACGGTCTTTGTGTCAGCCTTCCAGTCAACCTTTTCGCCAAGAGCTTCTGATATAAATCTTAGAGGAACCATTGTCCTTCCATTTTCAATGTAGGCTGGAGTCTCTGGTTTGATTTCCTTATCTGAAACAAAAATTTTAATCTCAGACTTAGCTGAAGATTTTTCAGCCTTTACGTCCTTCTTGCTTGCAGGTTTAGAATCTTTAGCTTCCATGGCCTTTGCATTAGCCCAGTCAAACTTTAGATAAGCCTTTTGTTCTCCTGAACCCTTTCCACCGCCAGCAATAGCATCCATAGCATCAACCCATACAGCAACAAGAATTTGATCTTCCTTTGGATTTGTTCTTACAAACTCATGCTTCTTTATATATTCACCATTAATAGGACTTTGTTTAGTTTCAACTCTCTTAGAGTCCTTATCGCCATCATAGATAAATAAATTTGTAAGTTCACCTTCCATATTCATAAATTCCATCTTCTTAAGAAAAATATTGTAAATAAATTTACCATCTTTTTCTTCAACTTGTGCAACTTGTTTTAAAGAAGGGTTGCCCATAGACTCCTTATCTGGTTCGCCATACTTAACTAACTTTACTGGTACTTCATAAGAACTTGCAGCAAAAATAGAATTAGGTAATAAAACTAATACTAACAATAGTGATAAAATAATTTTTTTCATATTACACCTCATTTTTATATAAAGGGACTCTTAATTTAAAAGTCCCTTTAAATTTTTAAGCTTAATTGTGATCAATGTTATAAAGAACTTGTGCAACTTGTGCCCTAGTAAACGGTGACTTAGGAGCAAAGTTGCCATCGCCCATACCACTTACTACTCCAAGTCTTGCCATTTCCTTTACAGAATCCTTAGCCCAACTTTGAATCTTTTCTTCATCTTTGAAGGCATTAGTCTTGCCCTTTGCATTGAGATTCTTGCCTGAAACCTTTAAGAACTTAGTCATCATCACAGCCATTTCTTCTCTTGTTAGTTCTTTATCAGGTGCAAAGTTTCCTTGACCTACGCCTGATACTATTCCAACTTTATTTGCCCATGTGATGTATGGACTGTAGTACATTCCTGACTTAACATCTTTAAAGTTTTGATCCTTGTAGTCATTTACATTGACATTTAACATCCTTCCAAGAACACTTACAAATTGTCCTCTTGTTATAGACTTGTTAGGACCAAATTCTGTATTACTTAGGCCTGCGAAGTATCCCTTGCTTACAACATAGTCAATAGCAGTCTTAGCCCAGTGTCCACTTGTGTCTGTAAAGTTGTTTGTATTATTATTTTGAACAGCCTGTTGGTTTTGATTTTGTTGCTTTTGTTGGTTTTGTTGATTTTGATTTTGTTGGTTTTGGTTGCTGTTTCCGCCAACTCTTCCTACTTCTCTTGCATTGTTCCAGTTAAAGGATAGGATTGCTTTTTGTTCATTCACGGCAATTTGATCCATTACGTCTACTTTAACGCTGACATTTACCTTGTTATATTTGCCATTCATAACCCATGACCATACATTTCCAGATGATTGTTCTGCTAAATATTTATTACCATCATGAATAAATAGATGAGTTAAATTACCAACAAGTTTTTGTCCATTAAATTCTCTTTCAAGAGGATTAAATTGAACGCTATACCTGAATTGACCGTTTCTTTCCTCTACTCTTGCTGTGTGGTTTATTGCTCCATTTGCCATAGAATATCCATCTTGATAAGCGTGAAGAACTTCTACAGGTACTTCATATTGGATTGTTACTGGTCCATTGTTTTTATTACTTTGGTTGTTTTGATTGTTGTTTTGATTGTTTTGGTTATTGTTATAAACTCCCCATGATGAGTTGTTATTCCAACCTTGGTTTTTGTTGCCATAACTTCCCCATGAAGAATTGTTATTTCCCCATCCAGAGTTATTGCCCCAGCCTTGGTTGTTATTGCCCCAAGCTTGGTTGTTATTTCCCCAAGAACTATTATTGTTTTGGTTATTCATACTACCCTTATTGTTAATAACTGCATTATTTAGGGCTTGTGTAGCACTTAATATTTCTTCTCTTGATGCGTATGGGTTATTAGCAATTGCACCTGCCCTTGCCATAGCTGCTACTAAGTTGGAGTCAGCTCCCTTACTCATAGATGCACTTGCACTTGCCATTGCAGAGCCTAGTGCAGATCTTTCTATAGCTAAGTTTTGGAAGGAATATCCTGGTGTGCTTGGGTTACTTGGGTTACTTGGGTTACTTGGATTACTTGGATTGCTTGGATTAGATTGGTTGTCATCTCCCCATCCAGTCCATTCTTTTGCTTTAGACCCTGTTATTTTCAATTTTGCATTTTGTTCAGCTCCACCTAGTTTAGCCATAGCATCTACACTTACACGGCAATAAATTTCTCCATCTTGAGTTTTAAACTTAGGATCTATTTCAAATTTGAATAAAGATGGAAATTCTTTTTCTTCATTTCCTAGTCCCTTATCTCTTTTATTCTCAATTATTGTAGATTCTATTTTTTCAGACTTAAAATCATTTTCTTTGTATGTCCAGAATTGTAATAAATGGCCACGCATACCCATAAAATCAAGACCCTTTAATTTTATTGTCATATAAGTCTTGCCATTTTCTTCTGTGATTTTTGCCTTTTGCACTAGGGCGCCATTACCCATAGATGCATTGTTTTGGTAACCATGCCATAGCATAACAGGCACTTCTAATTCTTCTTTATTTTGATTTTCAATTTTTGAATTAGTAAAAACTTCTACAGCCTCGTTCAAATTCTTTAGTGCTTCATTTATCTTGCTTTGATCTTGTTTTTCATTTTTTGCAACATTTTCTGCGACTTCAATAGCTTTACTAAGTTTTTTAAAATCCTCCTCTGAATGTCTTCCTTTTTTTATGCTTTTAGCATCCTCTATTGCTTGATTTAAGCTATCTTTATTGATTTCTACTATTTTTTCTTCTAATACTTTTTTCCCTATATCATAATTTGGAATACTAAACATATCTTCAATAGGATCATCATTTTTACCGGGACTTAATTTTATTCTTTTTTTACCTTCTTCTACCCTTATAAACCTAGCATTAATTAATCCTATTGTTTTGTCTTCACCATTAATTGATAGAGGCACATCTTTCAGATTTATCTTTGTTATTCTATTTTTATAAGTGTTTTTTTCATTTGTAACGGTAAAATCCTTGCTATCTAATACTTCTACATCTTTTATACTTCCATCAGATGATTTGTATTGGATTGGTTTAGAATCATCAATTTTTACTAATCCAGTCTCTATAAGTTTAGTTCCTTTTTTGTATTGCTCAGCCCAATACACGGTAATATCAGCTTTATTATTTCTTATTTCCAAATCGTATATTGGTATAATGCCTTCTCCTGGATTAAATTCAAGCTTATTATAATTTCCCTGGATTAATTCATCATTGTATTGCTCTCTCGTGTATTTTATCTTGTTATTTTCCTTATCCCATAAAGCATCAAGCATAGCTTGATTTGCCGGCAAACTTATTATTGGCAAAGCTTTATATTTACCACTTTGCAAATCTAACTTTTCCAATTTCATATCTTCCCATCTCATTAGAAGATTGAAATTTTGTAAAGAATTACCCATCGCATCAACCTTTACTTTAAAAAGTTTTTGAGATTCATAATTTGTCGAACCATCTTCATATTTTAATGGTATTTCATAAATTTCTGGAAAAGATAATTCAATACCACCTACATTCTCTGAAAAATATTTCTTTAAGAATTGTGGATTATCTAAAGCTATTTCCTTTGCTGTAAAAACTGTAGGAGCTTTCATATATTGGTCAAAATCATCTACTGAATTATAAGTCCACAATTTCATGAGATGTCCTGTAATAGGTTTTCCTCCTGTATAAGCAGGGTCGCTCAATGTCATTGGCTTAAATTTTATTCTCAACTTAATAGAACCATCTTGCCCAACAATTAGTTCTCCGTTATCTTCTACTGCACCATCTGCCATTGAATATTTTCCTGGCGAATTTGAATATCTTATGGATAAAGGAATGCTGTATGTTCCAGGAAGTAAACCGCTGGGTATTGGCTTAGGCCAGCCTTGAAATATATATATCCTAAACTTGTCATGTGTCCTACTCTGATAATCTACCGGTTGGAGGCTAAGATCTATTAAATATTTCCTTCCATCATGGCTTGATTTATAATCCTGTATTACGTAAAATCCTTTCCCTTGTTCGTCATAACTTCTTTTTTTATTTAATTTCTTAGGTTCACTCCATGAATTAGTGGATTCATCGAAGGATGATAAATACATTTCAACTTGTTCAGGCCAAATGTTATACATACTTCCGTCATCTATTCCAGAACTATTTATACCAAAATTACCATAATAGGAACACCCGACATCTTGATTTAAGTCTAATTCATAGGCATTCCACTGAGGATCATCCGCTTTATTAACAGCTGCTTCTTTTTTATGTTTTTCTCTAAATTCTTTAAAGTTTTGATCATTATCAGATATTTTTTTGCCTGACATATTTAATCTATTTTCATCAAATGGGGGATGAGTTGCCGTTTCATCGGTAGATTCGTCTTTTCCTTCAGCCCATCTTTTATATACTACTGGATGGATTTCAAAGTGAGCTCTCTCATCTCCAGTAATTGGAATTATAGCAGAATGTTCTGCTGCTAATACATTAGACCCATTTGCGAATAAAAATACCAGCAAAAATAAAATAAAATTTATACTTTTTTTCAATTTATTTTCCTTTCTTTTTTTATATAGTTAATAGATGTATAGGTCTATTCGCTATACATCTATTACTATTCACAATAAACATCTTTTGAATTGTAAATTTTCAAGGATTAGTTATTTATAATAATTTATTTTACAAAAAATCTTGCATTTGGATTCATCATAGCTGCACCGATTTTACCTAAAAATCCGGAGTCAGCTAAATTAGTTGTAAATTTAATTTTAAAATATTTATTATATTCTCCGATTTTTTCTTCTTCTAGGTCATCCTTTAATATAGTGAATTTAAAACCTTCAGGCACATTTTTATTTTTATTATGAACAGCTTTTTTTGAACCAAAGGCTTCTACTGCAATTTCTTCTCCATCTATTACAGGTGTAATGCCAGTACAATCTGCTTCATATACCTTACCAAGTATTTCTTTACTAACTGGTTTTGTATATAAAGTTATTTCGTAGCTGTCGCCTTTATCTACAACTTTAGATAAATCTTTATTGAATGCATCATCAGCCATAGAAAGTTTTGCTTCTTTCCTGTGATAAATTGCAAAATCAGCAACTGTCCTTACGGATCTATCAGAATATTTAAATCCATAAAGTTCTGAATCAGAGTAGTCTATAGTTTCTTTAATTTGCTCCTTTATGGCTTCTAGATTCATTTCTTGAGCAAATGTAAAAGTTGGAACTAACATCATTAATACTAATAGTAATAAACTAATTTTCTTTAAATATTTCATATTATTTATCCTTTCTTTATATTATTTATCTTTGCATAACTAATCCTTATAAAGTTATAAACGTACTTTCCTAATCCCACCCAAACACCCACTAATTTTTATAAATTAATTAATTTTTCATAGAAGTAGTTTGCAGCTTCTTCTAGTTCTTCTTCGCTTGCCTCTCTTGATGCAAGGCTTGTTTCTATCATTTTTTCTTTTATCTTTTTTGGAACTACTAATCCTGTAATTCCTCTTAATTTTTCTATCATCTTGGGATCAACTAGGCCTGGGCATATGTATTGTCCCAAGGAGTCCCTGTCTATTAAAAGATCCTCTAAGTTTTTTATCACCTTCCTTCCATGTTCTGAGTCTGGCATTGCTCCAAGTGTTGCAAATAATCCAAGCTTTTTATTTTCTATAGTCTTTAAGAATTTTAGTGTCTTGGTCTCTAGGCTTCCTCTATCGATCCAAGCTCCCAAAAGTATGAAGTCAAATTGTTCTACTTCAGGTGCATCTCTTATGTCTCTTATCGTCATCTGGTGTTCATCTTTTAAGACTTCATAAATTTTTTCTGCCATTCTCTTGGTGTTTCCCGTCTTTGATGAATAAATTATTAGTCCTTTCACTTTTCCTCCTTAGTCTTCTGCAAATACATATTTTTTATTTTCTATATCTATTATTTTTAGTTTTGTGTCGTAGATCTTACTTATATTTTCTCCTGTCAAGACTTGGCTTGCCTTTCCTTGAAATTCGATTTTCCCCTTCATCATTCCTACTATGGTGTCCGAATACTCTAGGGACTGGTTGATGTCATGAAGGACCATGATTATTGTCTTTCCTAGATTTTTATTCAAATTTTTTATTAGTTTTAAAATTTCTATTTGGTATTTGATATCTAAGTAGGTTGTGGGTTCGTCTAAGAGAAGTATCTCGCTATCTTGTGCAATCGCCATGGCTATCCACGCCCTTTGGACTTGTCCACCTGATAGGGAATTGACTCTCTCTTTTCTTATTTCTTCTAAGCCACAAACTTCTATTGCCTCGTTTATTTTGTTTTTGTCTTCTATGCTTGGCTTTTGCATAAAGCCAACATAGGGATTTCTTCCATAGGCAACAAGTTCTTCAACTTTAATGTCGCCTGCTATTTGATTTTTTTGTCTAACTATGGCAACTTTTTTTGCAAATTCTTTTCTCTCTATATTTTTTATGTTTTTGCCATTAAGACTTATAAAGCCCATTTTCGGTTTTTCTACTCTTGTTATTAGCTTTAAAAGAGTTGACTTGCCGCAGCCATTGGCACCTAGGAGGGTTGTGATTTTATTTTTTTCTATTTTTAGATTTAAGTCTTTTATAACCATGTTCTTGTCATAGGCGAAAAATAAGTGATTAATTTCCATAATTTTTCCCTCCTAGCTTTAATAGGCCTATAAAAAATATTCCACCCACTACTGTCATTACTACTGATGGTTTTATTTCGTAAGGGTAGGCTATCACTCTTCCCAAGGTGTCTGATAGGAGGAGGGTTATTGCTCCTAGTATCATGGAATAGGGTATTAGGTTCTTGTGGTTTGATCCAAGAATTATTCTTCCTATGTGTGGCACTACTAGGCCTAAGAATCCTATTACACCAACAATGGCTGTGGATACTGATGCTAGTATTATTCCTATTAGGGCTAGGATAAACCTATCTCGATTTACATTAACTCCCAAGGCTTGTGCTGTTTGGTCTTCCAGTTGAAGTAGGTTCGCTGTCCTTATTGTGAAGAGTGCTATTATTAGAAATAGGATTCCGTAAATTGCCATAATTTTTACATCTGCCCAAGTTTTTTGTGCTACATTTCCTTCTATTATTGATTGAACGTTTGTGAGGTTGCCACCCATCATGGATTTTATTCCTTCATTTACTCCCATGAGTGTCATGTTGAGTGCTACACCTACAAGTATTAGTTTTATTGGGTTAGATCCCCCGTTCCATGCTAGTGAATATATTAAGAGGTAGGCGAGGAGCCCTCCCACTACTGAAAAAAGTGGGCTAAAGGCATATAGACCAGGGAATAATATCATTACAAGGCTTGCTGATAGGCTTGCAGCTGATGATATGCCTATTATGCCTGGATCTGTTAGGGGGTTTTGCATCACTGCTTGAAGGAGGACTCCTGATGTCGCAAGGGCTGCTCCTGCTATTATTGAAATTATTATTCTTGGAAACCTTAGGTCATATATTGTTGCTACGTCGGGATCATATTCTATGAACAAGCCTCTTAACAATTTTCCAAAGGTCATTTCTATGGATCCTGTTTTAGCTGAATAGAGGATGAGTCCTATTAGGACTAGGATTGATATGGTGTAAACTAGGATGATTTTATTTTTCTTCATTTGTCTTATCACCTGTATTTCCTATTTCATTTGAGTCTTTTCCATAGAAGAGTTTGTCTAAGTCGTTTAAGGCTTCCTTGTAGTTAAATTTCGCGCTCATGCCAAATTTTTTGTAGTCAAGGTCGTAAACCTTGCCTTCCTTAACTGCCCTGAAGTGCTTCCAAATGTCATTTTCTGCAAAGTCTTTTTTAAACATTTCCATTACATCATCAGGTAAGGCATGGGCCGTTCTAAGAATAATATCAGGATCCTTTTTCAACATATCTTCTGTATTTATTGTTATAAATTGTTGATTTGTTCCTTCATATACATTTTCTGCCCCAGCAAGTTTTACAAGACTTCCTGCATAGGAGTTTTCTGTCGCTACTACATAGGACCCTGGCAAACCCATTAAGATTAATACTCTAGGTGCTTTTTTGTCCTTGTGTTTTTCTTTATAGTCGTCTATGAATTTTTTGTAATCATCAATTAATTCTTTGGCTTCTTTTTTTCTATTAAGTAATTTTCCAAGATCCTCTATTGACTTATACATTCCATCTGTGTTATTTAGGTTCAAAAATCCATAGTCAAGGTCTGCTGCCTTGTACTTGGGAAGTAGGTCTGAAATTAAAGACACTGGCGAAAATACATAGTCTGGATTTATTTGTTTTAATTTTTCAATGTCTGGTGTCATTGCCATGCCTACCTTAGGAACATCCTTATATCTTTCTGGCATTGGATCAATTTCTGAGTTAGGTACCGCTACTAAGTCAACATTTAATTTTTCCATTATATAAACAGTTGCCATTGATGTTGCTGCTATTCTCAGTTCGCCATTGTTTGCTTTCTTACCAGATTTTTGACTCACGCAAGACGTTAATAATAAACTTGCTAGAAGTATGGCTAGAATCTTTTTTATTCTATTCATAGATGTTTCTCCTTTTTTCTTCTAATTCATCTTCTATTTTTTTCTTGTAGTTATATGATAGGAGGGCTAGTATGATAAATCCTCCTGTCAATATTACGAGAAGTCCTATTAAGCCATAAATAAAAGCCAAAGTTATTTTGCCTAATTTTGTCTTAGTTGTTTCTTTTTCATCTTGGTCATCTGAATAATATAATTTTTTAATTATTGGAGAATCCTTTGTTAAAAGTCCATGGTCATAACCTAAGTCTCCAGCAGAAAATTTTGAGTTAACTGGTTTTTGTTCAATTATTTCTCCCTGGTTAGGAGCTTGTAAAACTTCTCCAACTTGTTCATCATTGTCTAGTGGTTTTAAGTTGCTTAGGTTAGGCATGTTTAAGTTTGTGCTAGATTTAGGAATGTTTGCATCTACCTGTGGAGCTTCCTCTGTTGGCGCTTGATTGCTAGAAGGGTTTGATGAGCTTTTTTGAAGGCTTGCAAAATCTGTGTTACCTTTAACTAAATCTGATATTGTGTAGTAAAAAATTACATCTCTTCCCATAGGTCCAACAAAAAAAGTTGCCCTTACTATTACATTTTTGCTTGGTATCTCAAATCTGTAATCTCGTGTTTCTTCAGTCTTTCCTGTAACTTCTGCTGTTACAGAATAGAAACTATTGTCGCCATAATTTTGGACTGCGAAACTTTCATTTTTTATGTAGTTGGCTAAGTTATAGCGAACTGACAAAAATATTCTTCCGTCATCTGTTGTTTCTACTAAGGCTTGTGGACATAGTACATTTTCTGTCATACCCTGTCCTATTCCTGGATTGTTACCAGGGTCTTCTATGACTCCTGTAACCGGATGGATATAGTAGGGCGTCGCCTTTGCTATTTCTTGTGAATAGGCATAGGTAACATTTATTAGACTTGTAAAAATGAGAGCCAAGATACATAAGTTATTTATTATTTTTTTCATTATCTTTAAGCCCTCCTAAAAATATTATTTCATCCTTCATTTCTTTTACTTCTTGAAAATTTTTTCTAATTACAACAAAGGCCATTGAATTTAATCCTATAAATATTAGGAGTATTAAAATAATAATGCCCTTTGATTCTTTTTCTTCAATTTCTTGTCCTTCTGCTCCAATCTCTGCATCTTTATTTTGATTGAAGGATGGTCCCTTGTTTTCTTGACTTGAAATTTTACTTTGTTGTGAGCCTATAGAAGGTGGACTTGTGTTTAGTGTTGTTGAACTAACTTGTGGTCCTTCTACTGGCATAGGGGATGAGGAATCTGAAGAGCTTGATATTTTTTGTGCCTGTGGCTTTTTAACTGTCGTCATAAAGGCCTTTGCTCTTTCTTCCTTTGAACTACTATTGCTTGTACTTATATTGCTTAATGTCGGTGATTTATTATTATCTATGCTTTCATTTACTTGCATACCTGATCCAGCAGCTTTCACCACTATAAAAATTGCTGAATCTTTTGTTTTAAATTCAATGTGATCTCCATTGACTTTGAAATCTATCTTCTTTTTTTCTCCATTATTTACTTCATAAAGACTTAGCTTGTCTTGTCCTTTAAATTTTAAAAGAGGTAATTTTAAATCAAATTCTTTGTTTGCATAAATCTTTTTTCTTTTTGCTTGAATACTTTCTTCATTGCCTTGTATTTCATCTAGGGGTCCTAAAAACTCTATCTTAAAAACATTTACTTGATCTAATTTGTCAAAGGACTTTGTGAATTCTTCTGCCTGCTTTCCTGATAATCTATTTCCATAAAAAGAAAATTCTTCATTAAAGGTATCAGGATCATAGTTTACTATTATGTTTTTATTTTGAACTTCTCCAGCTTCCTTTGAATTAAATTCTGGTTTATTTGCTCCTTCTTTAAAATTGTTTATTAATATTGAATCGCTTTCATTTATTTTTTTAATCTCGCCATAGTCAAGTTTTATTCTTGCCCTTATTGGTTCATCCCCCATAGGTTCTACTTTTGGATCTACATAAACCCTTGTCATTTCATCCATATTAACTAGGGATGTCTTAAAGACTCTTGGTCTTTTATCTTTTTCCTTGGGTACTTCTAAGTCATAGCAAGCTGCCTCTGCCCTGTGATAAATTCCATCTTCCTTTTGGAAGTAAATATTAATTAGAGAAGCTGTTATTGATAAGTATTCCATCTTGTCAGATCCTATGTAGAGGTTTGCTTCTCCATCCTTCACTTCAATCTCGGCTTTTTGTACAAGCGCTTTGTTGCCCATACTAGGTTTTTCTTCGATGGAATGCCATAACTTAATTGGAATTTCATAGTAGCCATCTTCTAATTTTATTTCTTTTTTCTCTGGTGTGCTTTCATTATCCGCAAATACAAAATTCGTTAAGAATAATAAAGATAATAAAAATACTAGAGATATGTAAATTTTTTTATTTTTCATTATAAAGACCCCTTGTTATCAATTTATATTACTTAGGTAATGATATTACTTATCAATTAAATAAGCTATAAAAGAATTATGAAAATTTTGTTAACTCCGGTTTACTCGCAGAAAAATTTTTATAAATATATTATTTTAATTTTTATAATAAAAATAAACTCTAGTCACTGACTAGAGTTTAGAATGTTTTTACATATTTTATGGTGTATAAGTTTAAGTTTTTAAGTTAAACAAAGGTTAACTATAAATAAAAAATTTGCTTTTTTTTCATGTATTGTTATTCCCATTTGAGATTTAATTTTTAAAATCAAGGATGCCTCTAAAATTATCCCATCTGATGTTGACCAGTAATCAATTAAATTAAGAGGAATCTTAAAAATCCTGTTCTTAGAATTTATTTCTATTTCCTCGCCTTCATCAAAATAAAATAACTTTGTAGCAATTGCTTTTTTAAAGTAACCATGATGAGCCTTCTCTATGGTCTTAGTCGAAAGTTCTATATAGGATTCTTCTCCTATTATTAAATATGCGTGATCATCAAAGCCCATAAGTGCCATGGAATTATCTACAAAGGAGTTTTTGCTATCTTCAGAAATTTTTTTTATTGAAAAATTAATTTCATGCCTTCCCGTTTCTAAATATTTGGAAATATCTTGGACCCTCTCTCTCCCCTGAATATCTTTAGCCAAAATCATACTTTTGTATCTTTTTTCTAGTGCCTCTTGGTAAGGAATAAGTCTCTTTGACAACATTTCAAGACTGATACTCCTAGCAAGATTATCGTCAATATCCAAAAATTTTTGTACTACAAATAAATTCTTATCAAGATTTTCATTATAAAATTCAGAAAGGTCATATCCTATTTTCGTCAACTTATACTCATTATCCTCTTTGTATAGAATGCCTGTAAGAATCATTTTATCTAGAATTTTTTTTGAGTTAGGTCGAGAACAACTAAAGAATTGACTTGCTTCTGTGATGGTCTTCCTTCCTTCGTAATTTTTTATAAATAATAAATATTGAATTTGTATTTTAGTTATATTTAAATTTAACATTGACTTATGACTCCATTTCTCTCTTCACTTCTACTATTCTGTCACAAATCCTAAGAGAACTATCCCTGTGAGATGAAATTATAATACTTTTATTTTTTCTCTCATTATATAGGGACTTTAAAATTATCCCTTCGTTTAATGCATCTATGTTAGCCGTTGGTTCATCAAGTAGATATAGCTTTGATTTTCTTAAAAAGATTCTTGCTAAAGCTAGTCTTTGAGCTTGTCCAGTGGATATTTCATTATTTTCTTTTACTATCTCTGTATCCAAACCCTTGTCAAGTGTCATTATGAAATCATAAATATTTGCCTTCTTGCAAGCTTCTATTAATTCCTCTTCACTTGCATCTTTTTTTGCAATTTTTAGGTTATCTCTAATGCTTCCTCTAAATAGGTGGGTTTCTTGACTTAAGTAAGAAATGTTCTCTCTTAAATTTAATGTATTCAAGTCTTTTATGTTTTTATCATTTAGGCAAATCTTGCCACTCTTTGTATCGTAAAATCTCATCATTAATTTTATTAGTGTCGACTTGCCACAACCGCTTTTGCCTTTTAGCCCTATTATCTCATTTAATGAAGCTTTAAAATTAAAATCATTAATGAGTTTTGTTTCATCATAAGAAAAATTCACTTTCTCAAGACATATATTTTCATAATCAATTTCTTCTCCCTCGTAATTTATCGGTGTAAGGGGATCTTCTTCTAAAAGTTCCATGACTCTCTTGCCACAAGCAAAGGTCAAAACTAAGTTATTTGCAAGAGATGAAAGGGCGCTTGTTGGTCCAAAAGAGGAAATGAAAACTCCCAAGGGGAATAATAAACCACTAAGGTCTAAGACAGAACTTTTGTAAAGCTTAATGGCTGCCAGAGTAAAAATTAAATCTGCAAGTATTATCGTAAAAGATGTGAGGGCAAAATTATTAGATGATTTTTCTGTAAGAGTCTTTGTAGACCTATTTAACTTATTTGCTTCAAATTCAATCTCCTTATACCTATCTTCAAAATAAGAAAAATTAATGATTTCTTTTATTCCCTTAAAGCTTTCCAGGATTAGAGAATTTAAACTTGATATATTCTTCCTCTGCTTTCGTCCAATTTCTCCAGCAGATTTCTCTGTGATAATTGGGATAATTATAGCTAATATCAAGTGAAAAGTTAGAAGTATCCCAGAATAAATTGGATTAAATCTCCATAAAAGTATAAATAAAAATAAAGTGTGAACTAGGGCTATACAGACAGGTGAAATTGTGTGTGCGTAAAAGACCTCTAGTAGTTCTATATCTGATGTAATAATAGAAATTAATTCTCCCTTATTTTTCCCATTCATCTTGGCTGGTCCCAAGGATCTTAGTTTTTTGAAAATTTTGTCTCTTAATATTGCTAAAATTTTGAAGGCTATATAGTGATTTAAAAGCTGCTCTATATACTTAAATATTGCCCTCAGTATAGCTAAAGTAAATAAGATTCCAATTATTAATTTTAATTTTACAGTTTGATTTAAAATTAGTTTACTTAGGTAGAACAAGCCTAATGATGGCAATAAAGTCGCAAATATGTGTCCACTTGCACCAAAAAATATGGCAAAAAACATTTGTAACTTCAGATCATCCACAAGGGATAGGAGTTTCCCTATTAAATTTTTATATTCAATTAATTTCTTCATTTAAACCCCACATTTCTAGTTCCCTTTGGTATCTATAAATACCAGAAAATAATTCTCCCTTACTTATTTCTTCAAAACTTCCTTCTTCAGCAACTTTCTTATTGTCAAGATAGTAAATATAATCTGCCTGAAGGACTGTATTGAGTCTATGAGTAATAAGAATTATGGTCATTTTTTCTTTTAATTTTTGTATAAGATTTAAAATCAAATCTTCTGATTCCTTATCTATATTTGAAATGGACTCATCTAAAATTAAAATCTTTGGTTCTTTCAAAAGTACCCTTCCTATTGCAAGCCTTTGTTTTTGTCCACCAGATAAGTTGTTACCAGCACTTTCTAGGATGCTATCTAAGCCGCCTATATTTTTAAAGTAGGAATACAGACCAACTTCTTCTAACACTTCTATTAACTTATCATCATCTGCATTTTTATTTGCAATTTTAAGATTATATCTAAGGCTTTCCTTAAAGAAGTAAGGGTTATTGTCTACTAACATTATATTTTCATTTAAAGAATCATTTGAAATTTCACTTAAGCCATTGTAAAGTATTTCTCCATCATAATTTCTTTCAAGTCCTGCAACTAATTTTGCAAGGGTGGACTTTCCGCAACCACTTTCTCCTACTATGGCTGTGATTTTGTTTGATTTAATCTTCATATTCAAATCTTTTAAAACTTCTTTTTCCTTGTAGGAAAAATTTAAATTTCTTATTTCTACATCCACTTTCTCTTCTTTTATTACATCTTTAAAATCTTCTATACTTTCAAGTTCTAAAATTTCAAAAAGAGAATTCGCTGCCGTAATTCCGTTCATAGCCACATGAAAAAGCGCCCCTAGCCTTCTTAATGGCAAGAAAAATTCTTGACTTAAAAGTATAAAAGAAAATGCTACAAAGACAGAAAGCTGACCTTTTGAATAATAGTAAATTGATAAGATAATTCCCAAAGCTGATCCTGCATAAGAGATTAAGTCTAGAACCGTAATGTTGTTTAGTTGCATCATGAGAAGCTTCATTGTTTTGACCCTAAAGTCTTCTGCCTTCTCATTTAGTAGATCATTGTAATCTTCATCTGCATTAAAAACTTCTAAACTTGTTAAGCCATATAGGAAGTCTATAAAAACTTCTGACAAATTTGTATATGATTTCCAATAAGTTTTTACAACTTTTTTTGCAAGTTTTTGTACCATCATTATTGCAATTGGTATTAGTGGTATTAGTAAGAGCATTATTATTGCAATTTTGAAATTTAAAAAAGAAAGTATAAAAAATAAAATTAGAGGTCCTATTAGAGAGAATAGAAGTTGTGGCAATAGAGCAGAGTAAAATAAGTTGAGTTGCTCAATTCCCTCTACACCTAAATTTATAACTTCTGAAATAGAAATTTTACTCCCATACTCCATCTTAAAAGAAAAAACCTTCTTCATTAGCCTTTCTCTCAATGTATTTTTAATCCTATATGAAGCCTTGTAAGATATGCTAGCTTCTATTTTTATTAAGAAAATATTTAGTCCAATTATTAATAACATTAATATAATATACTTGAGCCCACTAAAATTTGCATTAATTACACTTTCTATAGACTTACCTATTAAAAAAATCATGGCAACATTAGTCGCCATTTGTATAATTTTTATAAGCAAAAGCTTTAAAATTTGTATTTTTTCACTTCTTAACTCATTAAATAATTTTTTATTAAACATTTTTACTCCTTGATTGTCTTAATTTTAAAAATAAAATATATGTAGTGAAAAATAAGGACTAATAAGAGTGTAATTCTAGCATGTAAGTTGTTTACAAAATAAAATGATAGGGAAATAAAAAAAGTAATCATCATAAGAATCTTCATCTTCCTCTCTCTTGTCATACCAGTCTTATTTTTTATTGGCTCAATATTTTTCTTGTATAGTTTAGTAGAAATAAAATAGTCGTTGAATTTTTTTGATCCTCTTGCAAAGCAATATGTTGCCAGTAACAAGAAGGGAGTTGCAGGTAATAAAGGCAAATATATACCAAATATTCCAATCCCCAAAAAAATAAATCCAAATATTAAAAATAAAATTTTCAATTATATCCTCCTTAATTTTGATTTTTGTATTTTTCAAAATAAATACTAACAAAGAAATTTTTATAAGTAAACAATATTGATATCGAATATCATTTTGTTTATATTAAATATATTCATTTTTTTATGATATATGTTGATTTATAGGGACTAGACCTTTGTTAACTACAGTTAACTTTTTATATAATTCAAGCCAAAAAAATAAGGCCCTGGTTTGAACTGACCCCCAAAAGTTGGACTTAAAAAACCAACTTAAGGAGGTCAGTTTTTTAATGACAAAATACAATTTAGAATTTAAACTAAATACTGTAAACTTGTACTTAACAGGAGAAATGTCCTATCAAAGCCTAGCAAATGAACTAAAAATCAATAATCCACCTATGATAGCTAAATGGGTTAAAGATTTTAAAGAAGAAGGAATTGAAGGACTAAAACCAAAAAAAGAGAGGTAGACCTTCAAATATGTCAAGTACAGATAAAAACAAAAATCAAAAAATCAAAAAATAAAAATAATAAAACAAAAAAAGAATTGAGTGAATTAGAAAAACTAAGAAAAGAAAATTGCTATCTTCAAATGAAAGTAGATATATTAAAAAAAGATACAATTCTCTCAGATGACAGAATCAGAAATAGACGAATATCTAAGATCATTAAATCACTAAGAGATAAATATAAACTAAAAGACTTGTTGGAATATTTTGATCTACCAAAATCTAGCTACATGTATTGACAAGAAAGACTAGATAATAGAAATAAAGATGAAGAATTAAAAGAAACAATAGAAGAATATATGGAATATTACAATAAAGATAGAATAAAAGAAAAATTAGGATATTTAAGTCCAGTGGAATATAGAGAAAAGAATGCAGCATAAAAAATACCAGAGAAAATATAAATTCTCTCTGGTATTTGGTCCAACTTTATGGGGTCACCACAGTTTCCTAGAGCCTTTTAATTAACGGTATTTTAAAACTTCTGTGGCAAGCTCAAGCATTTCAATGGCAATATTGAAATTTTCGCCAAAAAGATCGAAGACAGCATCTTCAGAAAGAACTCCGCAAGGAAGGTCCTCTGGAATTTCGCCCCTGTCATATCTTTCCAAATCATCAAAATAAGTCTGGGAAGAATAATAATCGCTGAGCTTTCTGTATTCCTCTTGATGAGCTTCAAACCTTTCAATGGCAGCTCTCAAATTTTCAATGAGATCATTGTGATCATTTAAAATCTTTTCCATTTCACTAATTCTTTTAATAGGATCCATAATATCCTCCTTATAATTAATTACATAAATCTTTATACCCTTATTATAAAAAATAAATTGCAAAAGAAAAAGATAGGACTTTCATCCTATCTCTAAATAATAAAATAATATTTACCTAAATTTTCAATTTAAGGTCTTATTAGTCTTTCTTAAAAAATTCTACGCCTGCTGTGAAGATGTCTTCTATTTCTATGCCTGGTATATTTTTAAAGGTTTGGTCTAAGACTCTTTCGCTGTGGCCCATCTTGCCAAGGATCTTGCCGTCCTTTGACATCAAGGCTTCTACATTTAACATTGAGCCATTAGGTGCGTCTTCGTAGCAAATTGCCACTTGTTCATTTTCTAGAATTTCATCAAGCTTTTCTTTACTTGCTATAAATCTTCCTTCGCCGTGAGAAATTGGCACCTTGTAAGTTTTTCCTACTTCAAGTTTAGCAAGCCATGGTGAATTATTTGACACAACCTTAGTGTCTACAACTCTTGCTATGTGTCTGTTGCAAGTGTTATATGTTAGAGTTGGGTCCTCTTCTTCTAGGTCTTTAATCTCGCCGTAAGGTAGAAGTCCTGTCTTAATTAGGGCTTGGAAGCCGTTACAAATTCCAAGTATTAGTCCGTCATTTTCGCCTAAAAGTTTTTCTATTGCTGCCTTAACTTTTTCAGATCTAATTACATTGGCTATAAATTTGCCAGAGCCGCCTGGTTCATCACCAAGTGAAAATCCGCCAGGTATTGCCAAGATTTGTGCCTTAGAAATTTTTTCTGCCAACTCTTCTATAGATTCTTTAACTTTTTCATTGTCCTTGTTTTTAAATACGATTACTTCTGCACTTGCTCCTGCTCTTTCAAAGGCTCTTGCTGTGTCGTATTCTGAGTTTGTGCCAGGGAAGGCTGGTATGATTACCTTAACCTCATCTACTGGCTTCTTGGACTTCATCCTTCTCTTAGGACCTTCTTTTTGTTTAACTTCAGTTAATTTATTTGAGTCCACTGGCTTAAAGATCTTATCCATTGTCTTAAGGTAAGCATTAGATAATTTTTCTACATCTAATTTTTTGCCATTTACATACATTTCGTAGTCATCTCTAAAGTCGCCAATTTTTTCTATAAAGTCTCTGTCTTCCTTATATTCAACTACAAAAGATCCGTAAAGAGGTGAGTATAAATCTTCTACTTGAAGATCAAAGCCCACATTGTCTATTGCCATTTCAAAAATTTGTGGAAGTGTGCCCTTGTGATTTATGGCTGCTGCAGAAATTATATTTCCCTTCCTTATTTCATTTTGTAAGTTTATAAAGTTTTCCTTTGTTTCTTCTAGGTTAAGTGTGCCAATGTGGTCTCTATCTGTCCTTATTAGACCAATTTTTCCCATGCCCTTAAATTCTGGACTGATAATATTTTTTGCATCAACTGTATTTACTGCAAAGGAAATAAGTGTTGGTGGCACGCTTATGTCTTCGAAGGTTCCACTCATGGAGTCCTTGCCCCCAATAGGTGGTGCGTCAAAATATCTTGATGCAGTTAGGGCTCCAAGAAGTGACTTAAGTGGTTTTGACCAAGACTTTTTGTTGTCCATCTTTTCATAAAATTCTTGGAAGGAAAGTCTTATGCCAGATAGGGGTGCCCCTGCTGCTACAAGTTTTGCAATAGACTCAATTACTGCGTAGTAGCCGCCAAGGTATTGTGACTCAACAGAGAGTTTTGGATTAAAGCCATAACTCATTACTGATGCAGTCTTGGACTCGCCATCATCTATTGGAATAAGAGCTGCCATAACTTGGGCTGGAGTGTTTTGCTTTTTGCCGCCAAGAGGTTGCAATACTGTTGCTGCTCCCACTGAGGAGTCAAAGCGTTCAATCATATTTTTCTTGGAAGTAATATTTAAGTCAGATAAATATTTTTCTAAGTCTTCTACCCCATCTTTATTTACTAAAAATTCTGGGAAGTCTTCTGAAACAACTTCAACTTCTTCTTTTCTCTTTGCTCCAGTTTGGTTTACAAAGTCGTAGCTCATGTCGCAGATGATCTCATCTTCGTAGTACATCTTAAGTCTATTATCGCCAGTTACTCTTGCAACTACTGTGCTTTCCAAGTTTTCCTTGTCAGCCAAGTCCATAAATGTGTCTACATCTTCTTTGGCAACTACAACTGCCATTCTCTCTTGTGATTCAGAAATTGCAATTTCTCTTGGCTTTAAGCCCATGTATTTTAGGGGAACCTTGTCAAGTTTAACTTCAATTGAATCGGCAAGTTCTCCTATGGCAACGGAAACTCCGCCTGCGCCAAAGTCGTTACACTTTTTAATTAACTTTGCTGCCTTTGGATTTCTAAATAATCTTTGAATTTTTCTCTCTTCAGGTGCATTTCCCTTTTGCACTTGGGCAGATTCAGTTTGAATAGAAGAAACCTTGTGAGATTTTGATGAACCAGTTGCTCCACCAATGCCATCTCTGCCAGTTCTGCCGCCAAGAAGAATTATGATGTCGCCTTCTGTAGGTTCAATTCTCTTAACATTTTCAAGAGGACAAGCTGCTATAACTGCTCCAGTTTCCATTCTCTTTGCCACATAGCCTGGGTGGTATAATTCGTCAACAAGACCAGTTGCAACGCCAACTTGGTTGCCGTAAGATGAGTAGCCTATTGCCGCTTCAGTTACAATTTTCTTTTGTGGAAGTTTTCCCTTTAAAGTTTTTTCAATTGGAGTGAAAGGGTCGCCTGCGCCAGTAACTCTCATGGCTTGATATACATAAGATCTTCCAGAAAGTGGGTCTCTTATGGCACCGCCAAGGCAAGTTGAGGCACCGCCAACAGGTTCAATTTCTGTTGGGTGGTTGTGAGTTTCATTTTTAAACATAAGTAGGTAGTCGCGGTCTTCAACCTTACCATCAACTTCTACCTTAGCCTTAATCTTTACAGAGCAGGCATTTATTTCTGATGAAACTTCTAAATCTTCTAGCTTACCATTTTTTCTAAGTTCCTTGGCGAGAATTGTGCCAAGGCTCATTAGGGTAATTGGCTTTTTGATGTCAAGCTTTCTTCTCATGTCAAGATAAGCATCAAAGGCTCTCTTTATTTCCTTGTCAAGTTCAGTAACCACATCAAAGTCAATGTCAAGCTCTGTGTTAAAAGTTGTATGTCTGCAGTGGTCTGACCAATAAGTGTCAATTATGGCAACTTCCGTTTCATTTGGGTCGCGATTTTCAGACTTGAAATAATCTTGCAAAACCTTTAAGTCTTCTGGACTCATGGCAAGAGATTTTTCATCCACGAATTTCTTTAAGCCTTCCTCATCTAAGTCATTAAAGCCTTCATAGACAAGATTTTCGTGGTTTTTCTTCGCATCTTCTCTCAAAATAGTTTCTGCATAAACATCAACTTCTTGTGAGTCAACAGGGTTTATCAAAAAGTTTTTAATTTTTTCAAGTTCACCATCATTTACGCCGCCAATGTCGTAAACCTCTGTCACCTTTGCCCTAACTTTTTCATCAGTGAAAAGGGCAATAGTTTGAACAAGTCCATCTTCTCTGTTGTCAAATTGTCCAGCTTGGTATTGGATGCCTATTGGATTTTCAAAGGATTCTTCCAACTTTTTGTAGTCTTCATAATAAACATCTTCCACTGGCGCTTCGTAAAAGACAGATGCCATGGTCTTATCAAGAGTTTCATCTGATACATCTATATCATATCTTCTGTAAGTTTTTAAGTAAGTGGCATCAATGCCAAGAGAAGTTTTTATTTCTTCTCTAAGGGATTTTGACTCATGATCGAATTCATCTTTCTTTGCAATATAAATTCTCTTTACATTATTTTTCATCTTCAACTAACTCCTTTGGCTCCACTGCATAATCGCCATTAAAGCAGGCTTTGCAGAAAACATCTTCTTTCATCAAAGTAGCATCTAACATCCCTTCCATGGATATAAAGGCAAGGGAATCTGCGCCGATTCTCTCTCTCATTTCTTCAACAGAATAATTTGCGGCAATAAGTTTCTTTCTTGATGGCGTGTCAATGCCATAGAAACAAGGATATTTTACTGGAGGAGAAACTATTCTCATGTGAACTTCCTTGGCTCCAGCCTTTTTCATTCTCATGATTAAATTTTTGGAAGTTGTACCCCTAACTATGGAGTCGTCTACCAAGACTATCCTCTTGTCACGCAAAACTGTTTCAAGTGGGTTTAATTTTAACTTAACAGAAAGTTCTCTCTCTTCTGCTGTTGGCTTTATAAAAGTTCTGCCCATGTACCTATTTTTTACAAGACCTTCAGCAAAGGGGATGCCTGATTCTTGTGCATAGCCCATGGCTCCAGGTGTGCCTGAGTCTGGAACTGCAAGGACAAGATCAGCTTCAACAGGTGCTTCTTTAGATAAAATTTCTCCACACCTTCTCCTAAAGTTGTAGGAGTTTACACCGTCAAGGGTTGCATCAGTTCTTGCAAAATATACATATTCAAAGATGCAGTGCTTTTTATCTTCCTTTTCAAAAAAGTCTGAGTGGATTCCCTTTTTATCTACTACGATAATTTCTGAAGGCTCAACATCTCTTATGGCATCAGTGCCAATTATTTCAAGAGGAGCATTTTCAGATGCAATAATTACTTCGCCGTTTTTTGCCCTGCCAATTAAAAGTGGTCTAAAGCCGTAGGGGTCCCTAAAGGCAATTAACTTGTCTTCGAAAAGCATTACAACGCTGTAGGCTCCCTTGATTCTTGCCATGGTTTTTTTCACAGCTTCAACAATGTCGCCCTTATAATATTTTGCAACCAGAGACAAAATAACTTCTGTGTCAATGGCAGTTTGGAAAAGCATACCTTCGTCTTCAAGTTCTCTTCTTATTGACTTGTGATTAACTAGGTTGCCATTGTGGGCAAGGGCAAACTCCCTATTCTTTGAGAAGGCAAGTAGGGGTTGTGAATTGTATTCATAGGAGCCACCTGCAGTTGCATAGCGGACATGACCTATGCCAATATTTCCCTGTAATTTAATAAAACTTTCGTCGTCAAAATTATCGTAGACAAGTCCCATGCCCTTGTCTAGGACCATATTTTTTCCGTCAAAGACGCAAATACCGCTGGCTTCTTGTCCCCTGTGTTGAAGAGAATTAAGTCCGTAAAATAATTTTTTGCTAACATCACTTTGTGAGTAAATGCCAATAACTCCACACATTAGCCTAACACCTCTTCCTTAAAATTAAAATTTTCTAAAAAATTAAAATAAAAATCTTCCATTCTTCCTCCAATTAAAAAAGCTCATCAAAAGATGAGCGTAAAAAACTTTTAGGTGAAAAATTAGTCGCAAAAATTGCGTCAAGAAGTCCTTGAGGTCTATCCATAAAACTATTTGTAAACGCAGGGCAAAAAAGCATACAACTAATCCTCCAAATAATAATAAAATAATTATATCATAAATTTATTAAATTGTACTAAGGCTAAACTTATTTATTACTTAAATTTCAATTATTATCCTTGGCTGCATTTATGTCCACTATAAAAATGGAAAGCATGGTATAAAGTAGCCAGGACTTGTTGGGGTAGGAGAGATAAACTGGCTCCCAAGTTGGAGCAAATTTTTCCTTATAGGCTCTCAGTCCCTCAAAGGAATAAAATTTGTAGCCAAACTTGTAAATCAAGTAGGCAAGTTTTTCTTCCACAAAACTATTTGTGTTGATGCCAACATTAGATAGGGGCGCCATGCCCAGGTCAAAATAAATTTTTTCTTGGTCCTTAAAATACAAGAAGAGTTTCAAGAATAAAAATTCCATAATGCTGTTGGGAGACTTTTCTCTCTCAAACCTCATTAGGTCAATTGTCGCCCAAGTTTTGTTGGGGTTGGGCATAATATTTGCAAAGGCGAAAATTTTTCCCTCGGCATCTCTTGCCACTGCCATTTGGCACAAGTTTAAATAGTCCCTATTAAAGTAGCCAAGAGAAAATCCCTTCTCCCTCTTGCCCCCTAACCAGTCATCAGAAATTTCTTTCAGCATATCCATAAATTCGTCATTGAAAGGCGGCTCAATTACTTCAAAAGTGTAGCCTAATTTGTCAAACTTTGATAGGACATTTCTCTGTGACTTGTGCTCTCTTCCCTCTAAGTTAAATTTCTCTAGATCTAGGGCTGCCGTCTCCCCAAATTTTATAAAGGAAAAGCCAAAATCGTGAAGCTTAATAGTTTCTCCTTGTCCCACTTCATAAAAAATTGGCTTATAACCGTAGAGGTCTGCTTCTTTTACAAATTTTTCTAATAGCTTGTCAAAGTCCTCGGTCCTTCCAAAGGGCTCTCCCATGACAATGACTCTGTCCTTATAGGTTGCAAGGGCAAGGGCGCAAGTTATGGCACCATCTTCCTCGTAGTAATAAATCTCCTTGTCGCCAACTAGGGCAAGAGGAGCTTCGGCAGGGCAGTCGTAGTCACTTAAAAGCTTCCTAATTTTTTCCAGATCCATTTTTTCTCCAAGCTTAACTTTTTTCCCTTTTAAGAAAAACAAAAGTAGCCGCATGGAAATAAATAAAAGCACAAAGATAATAGAAAATCGCAAAAAACTTTTCTCAAAGGGAATTACAAAGAAGTCCCTGTAATGAATTGGCTTTAGCCTATAATTTATTGCCATAAAATAAATTGTAATTACAGAAATTACGACAAAATAAAGGCTGTCTATGGTAATGGCTTCAAAGGAATAGACAAGCTGTTTTCTGTAGGGCATATTTCTCGTGAAAACTGCCAGAAGGATGACTAAAATTAAAAATACCATTTCAATTATTCCAAAGCCGCTTAAAAAGGAATAGATAAGGGCTAGGGCGAGAAAAATTATGGTAAGCCTTGGTGCACTCTCCACCTTTTCTTTGTTGGCGCGACCTAAAATTATAAAGGAAACTCCAAAGATTAAAGATGGAAATTGGTAAATCAAGTTTGCATAAAGGGGACTAAACTGACTTAGCCAATAATGTTCATTCATCTCTTCTGGAATAGTTGCAGATAAAATCATAAAGCTTCCCGTCAAATACAAAAAGAAGGAGAGAAGGTCTAGCCCCAAGGACCTCATAATTCTCGAGGGAATCTTATCATTTTTCTCGTCAAAGATTGTACCCAAGTCCCTTACAAAAAATACAAGTCCAAGGATAAAGGGAAGGATGTAATAAAAAATTCTGTAGAGAAGTAGCCAGCTTAGGACTCTTTCACTTTCAAGGCCTATAGAAGAAAAGGCAGTTAGTATTACAAGGTCAAAGGATCCTAGTCCGCCAGGTATAAAGGAAGAAATCCCAATGATGTTTGCAATGACAAAGGCAGCAATAATTATAAAACTATTGAGTCTTATGCCAAGTATAAATCCAAGGAAGGAGAAGAAAAGTCCTGCACAGGTCCACTCGCAAATGGACACAAGAGAAACTTCTGCGGCATATTTTTTTGAAATTGAAAGCTCTCCATCATTTCTAATTTTTGAAAGGAAAAATAAAAGAGGATAGTAGAGAATTGCCCCCAGTAACCAAATTTTATAGTTGATTAAAATTTTGCTCTCGTAAAAAATTAGAAACACTAGAGATGTAAGTGCCAAAAAGGACAGACCTGCAAAGTCAAAGAAGAGGGACTTCACCAAAAATTTTAAAAAGTGCTTGTCTTCCTTGCCCTCGCCAAAATATCTCATCCTGAGTCCAATATTTATGATGCCGCCAAAGCCTATTAAATTGTTAAAAGAATTTACAGTTATAGATCTTTTTACAATGTAATTTTTGTCCCTGTCTAATTTTAAGAAATTGCATAAGAGCAAATCGTAGAAAATCATGGGCGAAAAGGCAAGAAGACCTAAGACTGCCATGGCGAAAATTTTTATTAGAGAAATTTCATTAAAAATATTTGAAACTTCTTCCAGGGAAATTTCCCTTCTAAGTTTTGTAAATTCAAAAATTACTAAAAGAATTACGCCAAAGAGAAAAATCGGCTTAATTCCCTTGGCAAATTTTTTTAATTTTTCCATTAATTAACCTCTTTCTTTAAAAAATCAAGAACCACTTGGTTGTATTCGCAAGGCTTAGTCCTTGCCACCTTGTGTCCGTGATTTTTTATAATATATAATTTAGATTTTTTTATTTTTTTAGCAATATTGTGAAAATTTTCCAGATAAATTAAGTCTCTCTCGCCAGCAATAATTAAAACTGGAAAATCAAATTTTTCGTAGTCAGAATCCACAATTTTTATTTTATCAAAATTTAATTTATAAACAGAAAAATAATTTCTAAGACCTGTAAAAATTTTGGATAATATTTTTAGGTTGTAGTAAAAAATGTAGGTGGCGATTCTTGGAATAAGTTTTATCTGTGAAAAATCCTTGTTGGGAGAATTTAAAATAAGTCTCTTAACTCTCTTGGGATAATTTTTTGCAAAAGTTAGGGCTAGATTTGCCCCGTCAGAAAAACCCAAAATATTTATGGTCTCTATCTTTAATGCTTCCAGGACCTCATAGACATCAAGAGACAAGTCCTCCAAATTTAAAGAATAATTTTTGTCGCTTTTGCCATGACCTCTTGTGTCCATGGCTATGACCAAAAAGTCCTTCTTAAAGACGACAATTTGCTTTTCAAAAAAAGAATAGTCGTCACCATTTCCATGTAGGAGTAAAAGTGGCTCGCCACTTCCAAGAATTTTTACAAAAATTTTTGCACCGTCGCGCATTTCAATAAATTTATCCAAATCCCTCACCAAGCATATTCTACCACCTTTAAAAGATGATGGCTTAACTTTTAACTTACCAAGACAAAAAAATTTTTCAAAGAAAAAAGGGGCTTTTGCAAAAGTCCCATAATAGAAAAAGACGAGGAAACATAAAAATCCTCGCCTTTTTTTGATACAATGTATTTTTGAAAACCGTTACGAATACATATCAAAAAAGGGCAAAGAATTCATAAGATGTAATGACAGATACAGAAAAAGAAAAATTGAATACATAACAATAACAAAAGTCTACAGATCTTTCGACTGGAACAAAGAAGGACAAAAAACCAAAGGAATCTACATAGCAGAAACATTTCAAAAATATAGAGAAGAATTCCTAAAAAGCATAATATCCGACCAAGGAATAGAAGAAAGAATAAATAGATCAATTCAAGCCGAAGGAGCATTTTCCAAAATAAAGTCAGGCTTAAACTACAACAGATTTCACCACAGAGGAAAAGAAAACATAATAAGTGAAATATGTCTCTTATCAATAGGGCTAAACTTAAATACTTGATAAAAAAATGATGTTACAGAGTAGAATCATCTATTCTGCAACATCACCTTATTTTATCTTTCATCTCTTTAATTATGGTAAGTCAATAAAGAATTTCCCTAAAGATACGGAAAATATTAATACTATAAATACATATTATGAAGTTTATAAATACCGTAAAATCCTGAAGTTAATTCTCTAATAAATATCAATATGTCTTAGTATCTTTTAAATTTTTAAATAATCTTCCAGTTCTATAGACAGGTTTAACAGACTCTATTTTACAATTCAAAAATCTCATCTGCCACTTCATTTAAAAATTCTATATCATGGGAAACAATAAAAATTATTTTATCTTTATTTCTATATTTTTTAATCAGTTCAGATATTTTTATCATATTAGCATAATCCATGCCGCTAGTGGGCTCATCATAGTAAACAAAAGTAGAGTCTTTACACATTATGTAGGCTATTGCAAGTCTTTGCTTTTGTCCTCCTGATAAGCTCATTGGGTGTCTTTCAATAAATTCGTCGAGGCCTAAATCTTTTAAAATAGTTTTTGCCTTTTCTTCATCAAAATTCTTTACACCTAGGCTAAGCTCTTTGAATACTTCATCTGTAAATAATTGATGATTTACGTCTTGCATAACAAGTGAAGAGTTTTTGAGTCTTTCTTTTTTAGATAGCTTCTCTCCCTTAAAATAAATTTCTTCTTTTGATTTTTTCTCAAGGCCAATTAAACATCTTAAAAGCGTTGACTTTCCTCGTCCGTTGAATCCTATTATGCCATAAATTTTCCCAAGCTTAAACGCAATGTCTTTTAAGCTTAAATACTCATCATCAGTAAATTTGTAGCTAAGATTTTTTATCTGATACTCTCCACCATCTTTTAAATAAGGAACTTCTAATTTACTTAATTCTTTATCTCTTAAACTTAAAGTGTTCAATTCATTTTTATCTAGCTTTAAAAATTCACTCCTCCTATAAATTTTTTTAAGTTTGCCCTTATCTATCAAAAATACACGGTCAACTATATCCATTAAATAATAGATTCTATGCTCAGCTACAATTATGCTTATTCCCTTTTCTTTTAATATCTTTAGCATCTTTGTCAAAACACTTATGCTTTTAATATCCAAATTTGATGAAGGTTCATCCATAACTATTATCTTTGTGCCTGCTATATAAGAAGCGGCAATGCAAAGTATTTGCTTCTCACCGCCGGATAGATTAAATATATTTCTGTTCAAAAGATTTTTTATCGGGAATATCTCAAGCATATCACTTAAACGCTTGTCCATCTCTTCTCTTGCAAGACCAATATTTTCCAAATAAAATAATAATTCTAACGTAGTATTAACATTAAAGAAATATGTCTTAGGATTTTGAAAAACAGTTGAGACAAGCATTGAGATTTGATAAAGTTCCAAATCTTTTATATTTTTGCCATCAATAACTATTTCGCCCTTTGTCTTTGCGTTATCATACCTTACAGCTAGTCCATTGATAGAGTTTATTAAAGATGACTTACCACTTCCACTTTTTCCTGTAAATAGCACGCACTCTCCCTCGGTTACGGATAGTGATATACCATCTAATATATGTTCTTCGCCATAATTAAGGCTTAAATTTTTAACTTCTACCATATTAAGCCTCCCACAATAAGTCCAGCAACAGCTAAAACATAAACAAAATCAATTAACTGTACTTTTACACGGATATATCTAGTCTTAGCAATTGGATTTTCTATTGCCTTTGTTTCTGCCGCTTTTGCAATGTCATCTGCAATATTAGAAGATATAATTAGCAGTGGCACTGAAATATATTCAAGATATTCGATTGGGTTTTTAAAATCTATCCCTCTTACTCTCATAGCCATTTTGATGTTTTTCTTCTCTTCTTTAAATGATGGAAAAAATCTAAACATAACCGCAATAGGTATGGATACATTCTTTGAGATCTTAAGCTTATCCATTGACGAAATTATTGTACCTACATCAGAGGTCTTTATCATAAAGCTAGCAGCCATAAATGGTAAAATAAACATTCTAATTACAATAGGTATACTCAAAAACATCTTAACTATAGGGTTTAATTCAGATAACACCATAAAATTAGGCAAGGAGTAAAGTATCCCACATAAAATAATCCATTTGAAAAGTGTTTTTTTGTATCTATTCAAATAAAACAAAATTGAAAAAATACAAATTATCGCCAATTCAAAACGGATATTTATGCTATGCATAACAGTTAATCCCGTAAAGAATACAACTAATATCTTACTGATGGGATTTGGATTAAAGGGAGCATTTGAAAAATAAGTAGGCATTATACAATGCCTGCTTTTTCAAAGTGTTTTTTCAATAGTGCCTTGCCTATATATGCTCCAAGAATTCCTCCTAAGAAAGCACCTAAGGCTACTAAGGCCATGTGAGGATATGTTATTAGTTTTTCCAAGGCTACTACATAGTCATCCCCCATCATCCTACAATGCTCTATATATACTTCTTTTGCTAAAAGCATTTGCATCATAGAACTACAAATCCATGTGCTAAAAATGGCATAAGATATCATATTGTATTTAAATGAATTATAATTACCAATCTTTCTAATTAATTCTGCTATTATCATTACTATAAGTGATAAGACTACAACTACGTAGGTATGACCAGCTGCAAACATCACAAGTGGTGATATCATACCAAATATAAATAACGACCATGGCTTTTGAACTTTAGTCATAAATAACATAACTACAGTCCCTGCAATTATGCCCAAAACTGTTGGGTATATTAAAAACAATATTGGAATCATACCCATCATTCCAATTCCAAACATCAAGGCGAAATAAATTACAGCAAAAACACCGATACTTACTAAATCTTTTACTTTTAATTTTTTATTATCTACTTTAACCTCCTAATAAATAAATTCTTCTGCCATTTTTGTCTTTTCTCTTTATTTTATTTTTAATTTTTTACATTCATATTTGAAAGAGCCTTGGCTTGCATTGCTAAACCTACCATTATCATAGTAAAATCTACAACTGGTTCTGCCCACCAAACAGCCCCTGCTCCAAATATTCTTGGCAATATAAGTAAGGCTGGGACAAGTAGTATTAACTGTCTTAGCATTACAATCATTCCAGCTTTTTTTCCATCCCCTATCGCTTGAAAAAAAGTTATTGTCATAATCATAATTCCATAAAGAATAAATACTGAATAGAATATTCTGAAATTATTAACTCCGCTTGAAATTATATCCTGACTTACTTTAAATAAACCAAGTAACTGTTTTGAAAATACTTGTGCTGGTAACCAAAAAATTGCTGCAAGTACTGTTCCTCCTATAGAAAATATCTTCATAGTTTCCTTTACTCTATCGTATTGTTTTGCTCCAAAGTTTGTACCAATAATCGGCTGTAACCCCTGACTCATTCCCCAAATTGGTATAAATGAAAATCCATAAAATCTCAAAGTTGCTGACATTAATATTGCATTTGGATCTCCTCCATATCTAAAAGCTTGTCTATAAAGCAATGTTTGCTGAACCATGAAAAATACTTGCATGATCATAGCTGATACTCCTACTCCAAACATTTCCTTTGATATATCTTTTTCTTTTTTTATTTTCCCTATTTTTACATTTTCACTTTTATTCTTAAAATAATAAAGAGTAATAACAGCTTGAATTATTTGTGCTGTTACAGTTGCTATAGCTGCTCCCTCAATGGCATAATCACCCATTGCTTTCATTAGTATTGGATCAAGAACTATATTGATAAAGGCACCGAGTCCCATGATACTCATTGCTCTTTTCATAAGCCCTTCACCACGCATAACCATATTGGCTGACTGGGTAAAGTTTACAAAAATTGAGCCTAGAAATATTATTCTTAAATATCTTATACCTAATGTCTTTATTTCTCCTGTTGCTCCAATTAAATCTAAAAAATATGGTCCTAGAAGTATTCCTCCTATTGTTATAATCGTTGAAAAAAAGATAACCCAATAGATAAGATTTCCCATAAGTTTGTCTATAGTATCATTATCACCTTTTCCCATGGCTCTTGATAAAATGGATGCCGAACCTATCCCTATAAGCGTTGCAATCCCATTATTAAAAAACGTAAGTGGCATAGCTATTGAGCAAGCCGCCATAGCATTCTCACCAATTATTTGTCCAGCAAATATTCCATCCATAAGTGGATATAGGCCTATAACTACCATCCCAATTACTGCTGGTATAGATAATTGAAACATTAAAGACAATGGCTTCTTGGTTAACAACTGTTCTTTCATGTTTTGTTCCATTTTTAATCCCCTCAATAAATAAATTCTTCTGCCATTTTTGTCTTTTCTATTAAATTCTTGTAAACTTTTGATTTTTGTAAAAGCTCTTCATGTTTGCCTTGGCTTTCTACTTTTCCGTTTTCAAGAACTACTATCTTGTCTGCATTTTCTATGGATTTCATTCTGTGTGAAATGATTACAACAGTTTTATCTTTAATTAAATTATTTAATGACTCTTGAATTTTTTTCTCGTTGTCAACATCAAGGCTTGCTGCTATTTCATCTAAGATCAATATCGGTGCATCTTTTAAGAAGGCTCTGGCTATTGATAATCTCTGTCTTTCTCCCCCTGATAGCTCAGCTCCATTCTCACCAATAAGTGTATCGAAACCCTTATCCATTTTTTCTATAAAGTCTGTGCAATTTGCAAGTTGTGCTGCTCTTTTAACTTCTTCGTCACTTGCATCTTGCTTACCAATTCTAATATTTTCCATAACGCTTTGATTAAATAGAACGACATCTTGAAAAACTATTGATACCTTGTCAAAAAGGGATTCTGTTGATATTTCTTTTATATCCTTGCCATCGATTAAGATTTGTCCCTCGTCATAATCATAAAGTCTTGATATAAGTTTCAAGATAGTTGTTTTGCCACATCCACTTGCACCTACCAAAGCAGTGACCTCTCCCTGCTTAGCCTTAAAGCTTAGGCCATTTAAAACTTTTGCGTCTTTATTATAGGCAAATTCAACATCTTTTAGATCAATATCAAATTTTTTCAAATTATAGTCTTCACCTTCCTGTAAATTTTGATTTTGAATTTCTTTTAGTCTTTCAATTTTTGGCGATAAATAAAATATCTCCATCATGCCCTCTTTAGATGCATCTAGAGAGTCTTTTAGCTTTATCGCCGCTAGTAAATATCCTACAAGGTAGAGGGCACTTATCTCTTTATTAATAATTAGATTTACACCAACAAATATTACGACAGCAAGGGAAATAAAGCTAAATATTGAAGATATAGACATAGTTAAAATAAGTCCTATTTCTGTCTTTAAGTGGACTTTTTCACTTTTATCCATTTGTTCATATAGCTTTTCTTTCATTTCCTCTGATAAGCCATAGGCTTTGATCTCCATTTGCATCTCTATATTTTCCTGGAAACTTTCTGAGTTTTCTCTTAAGGCGTCATAATATCTTTTTTCTCCCTTAACTGAATGATTTTTAGATAGTGGTATGAATATAAAGCTTAATATCGTTGGAATAATTACAGCTAAGCCCATTTTCACATTGCTTATTAGCATCATGACGGATATAAGTGGGAAGAATAATACCATGCCGCCCACCTTTGGTATTGAGTGACTCATTGCATGTTCTATACCTTCAATATCAGACATGATTGTTTGCGCTAGGTCTGAAATATCATGTTTAGAAAAGTATGACAGAGGTAGTTTTGATAAATTCTCCGCTGTCCTTATTCTTAAATCTGCACTTTCTTGATAGGTTGTGCTATATAATTTATCGTATTCGATAGAAAGCAAAATATACATTGCTAGCAAGGTCAAGGCTGAGAATACTATATAAAATCCCTTGCTTTTGCCAATATTTTCCAAAACTTCTTGAGCAAAAATCATTAGTAATATGGCAGGAAGCATGTTTATACAATAAACGAAAAATGAAGCCAGTGTTGCTTTACTTAAATTTCTTGCTCCTTTATCTGTAAGAGCAAATCTTTTTTTATAAAACTCCTTCATTTGAAACCCTCCATTCATTTGCACTGTTAAACATTTCTTGCAGTCTCTTATAGCTTGTATCTCTTGACATTAATTCTTTGTCAGAGCCTCTTTCTATAATTTTTCCACTATCCATTACAATAACTTCATCAAGGTCTTTAATTGTAGATAGCCTGTGTGCAATCATGATAACTGTTTTATCTTTCATAAGATTTTTGAAAGCTTTTTGTAGTTCAAACTCGTTATCTGGATCAATTGATGCTGATGCTTCATCCATAATAATAATTTTGGAATCCTTTAAAATTGCTCTTGCAATTGCAATTCTTTGTTTTTCTCCACCAGATAAATAAACTCCCTTTGAGCCTATAATTGTGTTTTCTCTTTCTGGGAATTTTTCTAATATCAAATCGCATCCTGCTAATTTTAAGGCTCTCATAACATCATCTTTCGTCGCATCTTTATTAGCTAAGGCTACATTTTCATAAATGCTTTTCTTGAATAATTTTGAATCTTGAAAAACAAAAGAGATAGCTTTAATTAAGGCTTCGTCAGAATATTCACTTATTGCTATCCCGCCTATCTTTATGCTTCCTTCATTAACATTGTAAAAACCTGATATAAGTTTTGCCACTGTTGATTTGCCTGATCCAGATGAACCGACTAGTGCATAGGACTTTCCCTCTTCTAATTTAAAGGATAAATTTTCAATGACAGCCTTATCGTTATAAGCAAAGCTAACATTGTCAAATTCTATATTATAGTTTTTAAAATTATTGACATTACCATGCACTAATTTGTCTTTTTGCATATCTTCATAAAGCGCCTCTAAAGTATCTACTGCATAATTGCCTTGAGAAATGTACATGGAGTACCACATCATTCTCATAAATGAAACAAAGAGAACTCCTGATAAGAATAAAATCATGATAAGTTCAAGTAAAATCACCTTGGTGCTAGCTAAGCTAGTCATAAAATAAACTATAGGAATAATTAAAATTGCAATCAGTCCAAAAAATAGCCATTGATACAAAACGTAAGGTTTTTTACAAGATAGGGAATAGTCATAAGCATATTTTGAGTAATCTTTTATAGCCTTATAAAAACTTTTAAAGGACTCAACATTTACTCTAAATATTTTTACAACTTGCATTCCTCTAACGTACTCAACAGTCTCAGCACTTAGTTTAGATAAGGCTTCTTGGTATATCTTCATAAATTTTTGCTCGCCCATCATTGCCCCTAAAATTAAGCCGCCGATTATTGTAAGAGCAAGCAAGGTTATGCCAACTCTTATACTTACTATAAAGCCTAGTACAAGGACAAGTATGGGTGTAACTATTGCCTGAGAGCTATCTGGAATCATGTGAGCTACAACCTGATGAGTTTGTGCGGCATTGTCATCTATGATTTTTCTAATTTGACCAGAAGGATTCAAGTCAAAAAACCTAAAACTAGCTTTCTCTAAACCATCAATCCCTCTTTTCCTCAAATTTGTTTCAAGCCTAAATCCCAAGATGTGTGAAAACATTCCTGAAACAAAATAAAATATCGCTCCAATTGTTAGTGTAATAACAGATTTTAATGCTAAGCTCTCTGCACCAGATAAATTCGAATTAATTATTAACTTATCTAGAAATTTGTAGATTAAATAATATCCATATACCGTAAGTGCAGCAGATATAGCAGAAAAAACTATAGCTAAAACCCCAAGATATTTTTTATCCTCTACATAAGCAAATAGTTTTTTGTAAATCTTCATAATCATATCTCCTTTCTTTGATATCCCTTTTAGATATAAATTTCCTTATTTGATAATAAGTATCATTGCTTTTATATTATATATCGGTTATAATTGCTAATACAATAGTTTTGAATTAATAAGGCTAATTGGAATATTGTCTAAAAGGGATAGGTGTGTTATGTCATATTATGATTTTGTAAAAGAATATATGAAAGTGGATGAATGTAAAAACAATAAGAAGTATTCAAGTGCAGGGCACACTTTTTGTTGGAGTAAAGATGATTCAACTTATGCAGAAGGGCTTTATTGGTTCTATGAAGGAGATGGATTTATTATTGATGTCCATGATTTTTATATCAGAGAAGAAGTAATTCAAAATAGCACTTATAGCATGGCAGACTATGTTTCAATTTATTCAAGCTACATTGTCAGCGCAAACGGAGAAAAATTTAATCCCTATCAAACACTTACCGCAAACTCATTATGTACTTTTGACTTTGACAACATAAGAGATGATTTTGTTTTTTTATTACACGAGAATTGTTGTTATCTTGCTGTTTCCATTGGTTTTAAAAAAGAACTAATAGAAAAACATTTAGCATCTATTACCATTAATCCAGAATCATTTTATTCAGCTTTACTTCAACCGAATCAAATAATTCTTACAAAATCCTTAGAAAAAGTTGCAATGGAAATATTAAATTGTAAGATGGACCTTCCTGCCGCTGATTTTTTCTTTAAAGCCAAAGCAAATGAATGGGTAAGCATCGTTATAGATACCTACTTAAATAGAAATAAATATAAAATTGAGTCCGATGATAATAAAGCACTTGAAGATGTAGCAAGATTCTTAGATGATCATTTCGCCATGAATGTAAATCAAGAAACCCTTGAAAAAATATCTAAAATGAGCGGAACAAAATTAAAAAATTTGTTCAAAGAAAAATATGGTCAAAGCATTACAGAATACACCCAAAGAAAAAGAATGAATGTGGCTGAAACTCTTCTCTTAAATACCGAACTTCCAGTAAAGGAAATAGCGGAATCTGTTGGATACTCATCAGCAAGCAAATTTTCCATTTATTACAAAAGGTACAAAGGAAAACTTCCTAGTGAAGTTCGTAATTTAGCTTGCAAGGATCACAATTTAAAATGCGATTATTGTGATTAAAGTATTTTTTTATTTATAGGTCCTTATCTTATATGGTTTTATAGATATTGGTATAGGTATGTATAAATTTAATAAAAAATTGGCAAAAAAATAAAGGGGCTGTTGCAAAAGTCCCATAATAGAAAATATAATAAGTGAAATATGTCTCTTATCAATA
>NZ_KV804709.1:59417-136106 GCF_001811425.1 Peptoniphilus sp. HMSC062D09
TTGCAGAGTAGAATCATCTATTCTGCAACATCAGCTTAAAATTATTTTTGAATTTTTCCACCAAAATTATTCTTCGTCAAAATTATTTTTTAAATAAATTATTCTTCAACAGAAATTTTTGATGCTCCCTCAATTTTTACATTTGAGTTGTAATATTTTGTAAGTGCCTTAATCATATAGGCTGGGTCCATTGCTCCTGCTGTTTCATAATTTGAGTGCATTGCAAGTTGTGGAAGTCCAATGTCAACTGCGTGAAGTGAAACTTGTGTGTTTGATAAGTTTCCAAGAGTTGAGCCTCCTTGCATATTGCTTCTGTTAGCAAAGTGTTGCACTGGAACTTCTGCCAAGGCACAAATCTTTTTGAAGACTGCTTGTGAAAAGGCATCTGATGTGTACTTTTGGTTGGCAGCTTCTTTTATTACAATACCCTTGTTCATGAAAGTTCTGTTTTCATCGTCAGTTAATTCCTTGTGGTTTGGATGAACTGCGTGGGCATTGTCTGCACTAACTAGGAAGGATTTTGCCACTGCCTTGTGGTATTCTTCTTCGTCATAGCCAAGACCTGCATTTAGTCTTTTTAATGTGTCGTGAAGAAGTGTTGACATGGCACCTTGCTTTGTGTTTGAGCCAACTTCTTCGTTGTCAAAGCAAGCATATACATTTACTGCCTTGTCGTTAGATCCTGCAATAAAGGCTTTTAGTGATGTGAAGGCACATTCTAAGTCGTCAAGTTTTGGTGATGATACAAATTCATCCTTGTAGCCCCAAATTTTTCCTTCTTGTCTATTTACTAGGAATAAATCTTTGGAAATAATTTGTTCTACTTTTACTCCAAGTTCTTCTGCTATCATCTTGTCATAGTCGCCTTTTTTCATGGCGCCTGCTGTAAATAGTGGAAGTAAATCTACTTGTCTATTGTATTCATAGCCCTTGTTTACTTCTCTATTCATGTGGATGGCAACATTAGGGATGATTAAAAGGTCCCTATCAATGTGAAGTAGCTTTGAAACTATGGCGCCATCTTCTTCCACTAAAACTCTTCCTGCAAGGCTAAGTGGCTTGTCAAACCAAACTGAATCAATTGGTCCCCCATATACTTCAACATTTAGCTTTACATAGCCTCCTGGACCTTCAAGCTCTGGCATGCTCTTAACCTTATATGTTGGAGAGTCAGAGTGTGAAGCTACAAGTTGGTAGTGGTAGTCTGAAAGGTCACTACCTACCTTAAAGGCAATTACTGATGAATCATTTCTTGTTGTGTAATAATTCTTGCCCTTTTCAATATTCCAGCTTTCGCCTTCCTTTAATTCTATAAAATTTTCTGCGTCAAGGTATGTCTTCACAGTGTCAACTGTGTGGAACATACTTGCGCTCTTTTTAATAAATTCTAACAATTCCTTTGAAGTTTCTAAATAATTCATAACTTCCTCCTTTTTGGAATTTAGCTTAATTTTTTATCTTCCTTTGCTCTAAGCATTGGCATTATTACTCCAAGTGCAACAAGTACAAGTGGTGTAATTACATTAAGTGCCATTTGCATTGGGTCGTCTGAAATCATACCTAATATACAGCAAGCTAGTGTAACTATGAAGCACCAGAAGCCAAAGAATAAAGCAACTCCTTGGTTACGAGTAAAGTAGAATTCTCTTTCTACATCGCCCCTGTTCTTTCTCAAGAAAATATATGCCAAGAATACCCATAGGTAACGAAGTGGCATTGTAATTGAGTTAAGTTTTGTTAATTGTCTTAAAACAGTTGCAGCACCTGGCACTAGGATTTGTGCAAGGATAATTGAACCTGCAAGGACAATTATAAGTTTAATACCGTTGATGTAAGCTCCATATTTATTTTTCTTAAGAAGCTTTCTAGGTATATATTTATTTGTTCTGTCGTCATCAAGTAACATTCTAAGTGGTGCGTCAATACTTACAACAAGTGTAGAGAATTGACCGATCATGTTACAAAGAGCGTAGATGATCATAATAGTATTGCCAAGGCCATAATATTCTCCAACCTTTTGGAAAGCCCAATAAGCACCGTTAGCCGCATAAGAGTCAAAAGTTGCTTGATCTGCATTGATAATAGCAGGGTCAAACATCATACCCATGGCAATAGTACCAAAGATAGCTGAAATAATTACCATGACAGCAGCAAAGATCATTGCCTTAGGGAATTCCTTTGAAGAATTTCCTTCCATGTGGTTTACATAAGGACTCATCTTTTCAATACCACCAACTGCAAAGACAAGAATTGATAAACTTGTGAAATACTTCATGTCAAAAGTTGGAATCAAATTGTTAAGAGACCAGTCCATAGCTTGGTAACCACCGTTAGGGTTGATCTTTGGAGCAGCTAGCATCATTAAGATGTAAAGGATACCCATGATAAACATACTTGAACCTGCAATAGTTGCAAGGTTTTTAAGTGGGTTAAGACCTCTACTTGCTACCCAACAGAAAATTAAAAATACTGCTAAAGTAGCAAGTTGTACATAAACTGTTGGAAGTGAGTCATAAACTTCTGCGTTTTGGAAGAACATCCAGGACATTGCCTTTAGTCCACCAGAACCCTTTGAAGCGATGTAGGTAATGTGACATGCCCAATAAGTCCAACCAGCATAATAAGCTAACTTATCGCTTGAAGTTGCCCTAATCCATGAAGTAACTCCACCACCTTCGTCCTTAAAGGATGAACCAAGTTCCCCTACCATAAGTGCGTTAGGAATGAAATAAAGTGCGAACATTAGGATCCATGAAAATATTACTTGGATTCCGTTAAAGAATACGAAACCGTTAACAACATTTCCAAAGCCCCATAAAGTGGAAAATGCCATAAATGCCAGCATGGACCACTTAATTTTCTTTTGTGAATCTTGCATATTTTGTCTCCTCTCATAATATAATTGCATGATTAAATTAATTATAACCTTAAAAAAAACTGTAGTCTAGTATAATTCATAAACTTAGAAAACATTTTTACATTGAATTAAAAATTCTATAGCGGTTTAAATCAGTTAGCATACAAAGTTTAGAGTCTTGTGAAATACATAACTATATCCTTTTACAGTGCTGAGTAAATTTTTTTGTTTTGAAATATTTTTAATGATTTATATTTTAAAAAAACAATTTTATTGCCTTGGTCCTTCTATCTTCTGGGCTTGGGTTTTTATCTTAACTATACATTTTTTCTATGAAAAAAATTTTCCACAAAAAAATCCCCGTCAAGCGAGGATTTTACTTTAACTTTTCATTGTTAATTTTAAAATCTAATTTAGTTTTCTTAAAATTTCTTCCACCTTGTCTCTTAGGTCAAATAAATTTTCCCTTATTTCCTTTATCTCCCTATTTACTCTTAGGTCTGTGAAGATGTTGTCAAAAATTATATCTACGAAAAAATCATAAGTCGTGTCGCTAATTTCTTCATCTAAATTTATTCTCACATCGCCAAGTTCTTTTTTTGCAACTTCTAATTTTTTTCGAATAATTTCGAGGCCTGAGTTGATGTCCTTTATCTTTCCTCTTTTTACAAAGCTAACTAAGCTTGAGTCTGCAAAAATGTCAAAGATGCCCCACTTACTTGCACTTTCTGTCTCTTTTATTACTGAGTCAATTTCATCTTGCAAATCTAAAAGTGCCTCACGCGCTTCCTTTATTTCCTTTAAGTCTGTCATCTTTCCTCCTATTCTGGGTCTTCTATTTCATTTGATTCCTTAGATATAACTGCCCTGTCTCCTGGCTTTAAAATAGTATTGCCCCTTGGCACAATTATTTCTCCACTTGGAGTCTGTACCATAATTATGAGCTCATCTCTTCCAATGTGAATGTCCCTTACTCTCTTATTTGCCCACTTATGTGTTTCAGAAATTTTTATTTCCAATAGGTCCTCTCCAGTGGCATCAAAATATCCTTCGCCGCCAAGGACGATTACATCGCCATCTCTAAGATAAGTGTCGCCCCTTGGGACAATGCTCTTGCCCTCTCTTTCTATCTTTGCAATTATTATGTTAAAGGCAATTTCTATGTCTGATATTTTTTTATTCACCCAAGGAGAAGTTTTTGATACATGAGTTTTTATAAATTCAAGATCTGTCTTGTCTGAATAATAATTAAAGGTCCTAAGAACTGTGTCGTCTGGATCATACATTTCAAGCTTTTTCGTGGCAAAGGGCAGGGCCGTTCCCTGGATTAAAAGTGAAAATATACAAATTACAAAAACTATGTGGAAGATGTCAATAGATAGGTTTATATCCCTATTTACAACCATTATGGCAAAGGCAATGGCTGCTGCTCCCCTAAGTCCTGCCAGTGAAATTAGGGTTAGCTGATTTTTTTTCATCTTAAAGGGCGCCATAAGTCCAAAGACTGTAAGTGGTCTTGCCACTAAGAGCATGAAGATTGCAATGACAAAGCCTATTGGTAGAGCCTTTATTATTAAATGTATATCTGATAAAAGTCCCAAGAGGAAGAACATTGCTATTTGGAAAATCGTTGAAAGTCCGTCGTAGAAAAATACAACATCTCTCTTCCTTCTAAATTCGTGGTTGCCAATGTAGATGCCAAGGATGTATAGTGCCAAGAATCCATTGCCGCCAACTAGTGATGTAAGGGCATAGGTTCCTATCATCATTGTGGCTATAAAAACTGAAAAGAGTCCGTCTTCGTCAAGGGAGAGAATTTCTATAAGCTTTATAAAAATAAAGCCCAGTAAAAATCCTCCAATTATGCCAAGGACAACTTGTTGCAAAATTATTATTGAAATGGAGACGCTATAGCCTGATAGGAGTGACAAGAAGACCATGGTCATGGTATAGGCTGTAGGGTCGTTGGACCCACTTTCGATTTCAAGAAGTGGCGCAGTGGAATATTTTAGGTTTAGGTTTTTTGAAACTAAAATATTTGATACGGCTGCATAGTCAGTAGAGGCAACTACTGAACCAAGTAACATTGATTCTAAAAAATCAATTTTTAAAATGTAGTGGCAGAAAAGTCCCGTAAGTATAGCTGTGGCAAAGACGCCCAAGCTTGCAAGGCTTATGGATTGTCTTGCAGTTGATCGACCCATAGTCCAGTTAGAACCAAAGCCACCATAAAAAATTATTATCATAAGGGAAAGACTTGCAATATTTTCTGCAACTTTAAAATTGTTAAAATCATAGCCCAGGGCAGAAAAGATAACTCCCATTGCCAAGAACAAAAGCAGGGCAGGAAGACCTGATCTATTTGAAATTTTTGTGGCTATAATTGCTAGTAAGAGTACCACCGTTATAAGTAACAGATTCATTATTTCCCTTCTTTCTTTTAAAAAAGGAACTGCCTAAGACAGTTCCATATTTTTTTTATATCCCATTTTTATTAAAATACTCAAAATTTAAATTTTATTTGCAGACTTAAAGACATAGAAAAGTAAAGCAGTTAAAACATAAAAGCCAAGTAATACAAAAAACAAGCTCTTATTTTTGCTTATTATAGCCATGAGTAGTGTTAAAAAAACTATTAATATAGCAAGGACAATTTGTGCCATCCTAAGAGTCTCATTTATTGCACCTGCACTTGTCTTTATATATTGGTTGGCAAGAACTGAAATCATTACAAGAGTTACTAGAAAAATTACTATTTTTTCTAGTATTTTTAAAATCTTATCTCTTTTCATTTTCACTATTATAGGCCTTAATGCCTTCTCTTAAAATTCTCATTGCCTTTCTCAAGGAATCAGTGTTTAGTACAAAGGCAAGTCTTATCATTTGCTTTCCTTCTTCTTTGTCTTTGAAAAATCCCTTAGCTGGTGCAAACATAAGAGTTTCACCGTCTATGTCGAAATTTTCAATCATCCAAACTGCAAATTTTTCTGTGTCATCTACAGGAAGTTTTGGCATAACATAAAAGGCTCCCTTTGGTTTTTTTACAGTTACGCCAGGAATGTTAATTAGTTCTTCGTAGATTACATCTCTTCTCTTTTGATATTCCTTATTTACAGCTTCAAAATAGCTTTTGTCAATTTCGTATAATTTTGCAGCTGCTGCTTGTTCAATTGTTGATGCAGCAAGTCTGCAGTTGCAAAGCTTATTTATTCCATCATTAAATCTCTTGTTTTTTGATGCAACTGAACCAATTCTTGCGCCACAAGCGCCAAATCTCTTGGAAATGGAATCAATTAAAATTAAATTTTCTTCTAGTCCTTCAACTTCTCCAAAGGACTTATAAGTATTGCCATCGTAGACAAATTCTCTATAAACTTCGTCAGCAATAATATATAAGTCGTGCTTCTTTGCAAGATTTACAATCCTCAAAATTTCTTCTTCAGAATAAAGAGCTCCCGTTGGATTAGTTGGGTTGGAAAGCAAAATTGCAACTGTCTTATCTGTAATGTGCTTTTCAATTTCTTCTTCATCTGGGAGAGCAAAGCCCTTGTCTGGATCAGTTTTAAAAGCTTCAAGCTCAATGCCCAGTTGTTCAAAAACTGTCATGTAATTTGTGTAGAAGGGGTCTGTTGTAAGAATAACATCGCCTTCATTGGCAATTACTTGGAAGGTAAATAAAATTGCTTCACTTGCACCGTTAGTGATGTAAATATCATCAGCATCAAATTTTATATTTCTCTTTTTATAATAATTTGCAGTGGCTTCTCTCAGCTCAAGAAGTCCTTGTGCGTAAGCGTAAGGAAGAGGTCCTCTCCTAAAACTTTGAAAAGTTTCATAATAAATATCTGGCACATCAATATCTGGAGCCCCAATATTTAGTTCATAAATCTTTTTCCCTTCCTTTTTTGCCTTGTCAGCATAAGGCATAAGCTTTCTTATTGCTGAATATTCTATTTTTTCAATTCTTTCTGATAGTTTCATCTTTTCTCCCTTCCTTGCCATCTAAGGTCCGGTCCAAAAAAACTAATTGGCACAAATTTTTGAAAAACTCTGGAGAAAACTCTGTCTGTGTAAGTTTCTGAAAGTTCCTTTGGCGATAAATTTGTGGAAATTAATGTTTTCTTGCCTCGCAAAAGCCTTGTGTTTATAATGTTAAAAATTTCTGAAGTTGTAAAAGAATTTACAAACTCAATGCCAAGATCATCTACGATTAAAAGATCGGACTCAAAGTACAAATCATACCTATCATCATCTATGTTTTTAAATTTTCTATCTTCAATTGTCTTTAAAACTTCATAGGCAGTCTGATAAATAACTATGACATCCTTATTTATCAGTTCAGCTGCTATTGAGTTAAGTAAAAAGGTCTTGCCCTGACCAGTTGGTCCCCAAAGGAGCAAATTCAAATCATTCTTCTCATCAAAGGTCTTGATAAAATTTTTTGAAAGGGCGAGAATATTTCTCATATTTTCTCTTGGAGACATATTATATTTTTCATAAACTTTTTCAGAAAAAATATTTAAGTCAAACTTGTCAAAATTTTCCTTCTCAAGCATGTAAGAAATGGAGGACATGTCATATAGCTCTGAGACAATTAATTTCTTTAAGCAGTGACATTTCTCATTGTCTTCATTTATTCCTGTGTCGTGACAATCCTTGCAAGTGAATATCTCACTTAGATAGTCTCTAGGATAGCCCATTTTTTCTAAAAAGTCCATCTTTTTGAGCTTTAAATTGTAAATTTTTTCCGATTCCTCAAGGGACTTGTCCTGGTTTGGATTTTTAATCTGCTCAATTGATGCGCGAAGGGCAATATCTCTTATTAGTCCATCAATTTCTCTTATTTCAGGAATTTTTTTGTAAATTTCTTCCAATCTCTTTTCCTGAATTTCTGCATTTTCCCTTCTCAGGTTTTCGTAATAACTACTTATCTTTGCCGTCAGTTCCATAATCAACACCTAATTTTTTAAAGCCTTCGCGCTGCTTTCTCATTGCCACATCAAAAAGTTCTTCTTCAGAATACTTGTCAGTGATCTGCTTAAAATTGTGAAAAGCAGTTGGCTTTCTCTTCTTTTTCTTTTGATCCTTCTCTTCGATTTCTTCCACAGAATTTATGCCAAGCTCCTTCCACTTCCTAAGTATGGCGTCAACATAGGAGACATTGGGCTTGGAAATTTTTGAAGTTCTGTTGCAGGCGGCAAGGATTAGGTCCTTTGAAAAATTAAATTCGTCAAACCAAGAATTAATAATATTAAAATCAGCTTGAGAGAATTTTTTGTCCACGCCAATATAGCGCATGACCTTTTTATACCTGTAATATTTTAGGTCGTGCTCAATGTAGGACTTCTCCACATCTTCCATGGTCCTAATGTTGTCTTTGGACCAATTCCTCACTACTTGCTCAACATAGGAAATGTTGTAGATGCCCTTGATCTCTGTTGTGTAAAAAAATGCCTCTTCAATTAAATCTGCTGGCATATTGTAAGAAGTAATCCAATTTATTATGTCAATTTTTTTCATGGGAGCAATGGGCTCTCTCATTAAAAACTCAGCCCTTGTAAGTAAATTTGCATAGGTTGGATTTTCTACAATTTCTGAATAGCCATTTTCATCCTTTTTCTCTTCCTTTAAGTTGTAGACATTGTTGATGTAAAGTTCCTTTAAGTTTATAAACTTTACCTTGTCCCCCTCAAGCTCAACTATGCCCATCTTTTGCCAATACTGCCAAGCCCTATTGACATCAGACTCAAGTATGCCAAGGTAATCGGCGAGCTTTTCGTTAGTGATGTCTTCTCTATTTTCTCTGGCAAATTTGTAGCCTAAAATATAAACTTTTACAAATTCGCCATTGGCGCCAGGCATAAAATCATTTATAAAAATATTTTCTAGGGAAGTTTCTCCTAGGTCGTATTTATTTTTTTCTAGTAAAAACATATCTCACCAATCTCTTTCCATGTCTAATTCCATTTTTATGGCATAGTTATAAGTTCTGTTAAAAATAATTTTAAAAGACTCCCTATGCTTTTTAAAGTCGGGATTATTTTCGTCGTAATTGCCATTAGTAAAGCGCATGAGAAATTTATTTTTCTCCTTAAAGCCCAGGCTCTCATAAACTTTTATGGCTCTCTCATTATAAGTTGCGGCAAATAAAATTATCTTTCTAAAGCCTCTCTTTTTTAAGTCATCTAAAAAGATCTTAAGAATTTTTTTGCCAATGCCCCTATTTATATAAGAGGGATCAAGAACAACTCCCAGCACTCCTCTTTTTAAAAATTTGCTAATGTTTTTTAAAGACAAGTAGCCAATAATTTTTTCTTCAAGGAGAACTACATAGTATTCTGAGAAGGCCTTGTTGGTCTTCCACCTGTACCAGTCCTCAATATCTTTTTCTCTCTCTTCAAGAAAATTATATTCTAAAAATAAAATTGAGTCATGTCTTCCCCAATTTCTAAAAGTAAAAACATCCTCTAAAGTCATTTTTCTAAAAGTCAGAGCTGAAAAATTTTCCATAGGAGCCTCCTGCAAGTTATTATATACTATTTTCTCATCTCTATAAAGAAGTATCGCCTTTTTAAATTTTTTCCTGGCAATTTTTCTTTTTATATATAAAGTTTAATTTTATTTCATTTTTTTTAATTTATGTTAAAATAAAGTAAGGTAAATAAAAAAAATTATACAATTCGTAACGGGGAGAACTTTTATGAGAAAAAATGAAAATTTAGATGAAATTGATATCGAAATTTTGGAACTCTTGAGAAAAAACGGAAGGATGAGCCACGAAGATATTTCAAAAAAATTAAATCTTACAAGGCCTGCCATCCATAGAAGAATATATAAGATGGAAGACGCTGGTTTTATTAAGGGCTACAAGGTCCTAGTTGATTGGCAAAAAATCGGCTACAATGTAGACACTTATGTCCTTGCCAAGGTCAATACAAATGACTTCAAGGGACTTATCTCCAAAATCATGGAAATAAAAGATGAAAAATTTAAAATTTTTGAATGCTATAGGGTTACTGGCGAGCACTGCATTATGCTTCGCATAAAAACTGTAAACACTTCCGACCTCACTAGGTTTTATGATATGATTTTAAAGATAGATGGAATACTTGACACGAAAACTCTATTGATTTTGTACTCAGAAAAGGGAAACGACGAAATTTTTACAAAAATTGATAAAGAATAAAGGATGGTTTTATGGAAGAGAAAATACTCGTAGTAGACGATGAATCTGCAATATCTGATATTATTAAATTTAATTTTGAAAAGGAAGGATACATCATTGACACTGCCGACAACGGCAAAAGTGCCATTGAACTTGCAGGTGAAAATAATTACGATTTAATTCTACTTGACATTATGATGCCAAAATTAAACGGCTTTGAAGCCCTAAGAGAAATTAGAAAGTCCTCTGATGTACCTGTCATTATGCTGACAGCTAGAGAAGATGAAGTGGATAAGGTCCTTGGCCTTGAACTTGGGGCAGACGACTATGTGGTGAAGCCCTTCTCTATGAGAGAACTCCTTGCCAGAGTCAAGGCAGTACTAAGGCGCTTTGATGCCCAAGAAAAAAAGGAAGAGGACACAAGAGTTTTAAAGGTAATGGACCTTGAAATTGACTTAAATAAATACCAAGTTAGAAGAAAGGGCGAAAATATTGAGTTGACTCTTCGCGAGTTTGAACTTTTAAAATATTTAGCTTCACACCCAGGCGTAGTCTTTTCAAGAGAAGAACTCCTTGAAGAAGTTTGGGAATATGAATACTATGGCGATATAAGAACAGTGGATGTTACTGTGAGAAGACTCCGCGAAAAAATCGAAGATGAAAACAAAGACTTTAAATACATCAAGACTAAAAGAGGAGTTGGATACTTATTCGCATCAGATAATGGTGAAGGCTAATGAACCACTCTATTAAATCTAGATTTATTTTAATTTATGTTGTACTTGTTTTGATTTCCATGTTTATTGCATCTACCTTTATAATTGATAGGCTTGAAAATGTACAAATCGAAACTGCAACTACTGCCATGGTCAAAACCATGGACACCCTTGCAACTACAACATCAGCTTTTTTTAAAGATAATAATTATAAAACACTACCCCAGCTTGACCAAACCCTAAAAGACTGGGGTATTTCCAGTGAAGAATCTGCCTACATTATATCCTCTGACCAGGCGCCAAAAATTCTTGCCTCCACAAAAAATATTTCACAAAAGGACTCCATGGATGCCTATTCCTTTAAGTCCATAGAGCCAAAACTTGTCATGGACGCACTAAAGGGCAAGACTCGCGAAAAAATTGTGGAATACAAAAACGAAGGCAATGTAGAAAAACATATTGCCAGACCAATTTTATCTGGCGACGGAAAAATTCTCGCCATTATTTATATGACGAGAAACCTAAATTCAATTTATTCTGTAATTGAGGACTCCAAGGTAATAATTACTTACGCAACAATAATTTCTCTTATCACAACTTCAATTTTGGGATATTTTATTGCCAACTCCATTACAGGTCCCATTCGTACTCTCACAAAAAAGGCAAAGGCCATGGCAAAGGGTAACTTTAACCAAAGCGTTGAAGTAAAAAGTGACGACGAAATTGGTGAACTTGGTCTTATGTTTAACTTCCTTACAAAGGAACTTCGCGAGACTATAGAAAAGATGGACCTTGAAAGGTCAAAGCTTGACACAATTTTTAATTACATGGCTGAAGGCGTAATTGCCATTGACAGAAACAACAAACTCATTCACGCCAACTCCATTGCCAAGAAAATTTTAAATATTTCTGAAAAGGACTTTAACCGTGAAATAAATTTAAAAAGTATTAACCTCTACAACATTGACTACAAAAATGAAGAGAGCTTAAAGGGTGAAGAGCTTACAAAAATTTCTGACACCTTTTATAAAATCAAGTACGCACCCTATAAGTCCGATGCTCTTATAAATTCTGGACTGATAATAGTCTTACAAGATGTAAATAAAGACCACATGCTTGACATTATGCGTAAAGAATTTGTGGCAAATGTAAGCCACGAGTTAAAGACTCCTATTACAACTATAAAATCTTACACAGAAACTCTTTTAGACAGCGACCTAGACAGGGAATCTGAAAAGAAATTCTTAAAGGTTATTGACAGAGAAAATTCAAGAATGTCTAGGATTGTAACGGACCTATTATCTCTATCAAACATTGACTACAACAAGGACAACTTGCATCTTGTTAAGTTTGACACCTACGAATTTATTGACGAGGCAATTGAGTCACAATCTCTACTCATTACGCAAAAAAATCACAAAATTGAATTTGACATAGCCATGGACATAAAAGATATCTACGCCGACAGAAATGGGGCAGACCAAATTCTTACAAATATTATCTCCAACGCCTGCAAGTACACGCCAGAAAATGGAAAAATTTCCATCACTGCCAAAAATCTTGACGACTTTGTTGAGATAAGGGTAACTGACAACGGCATAGGCATACCTAAGGAAGACTTGCCGCGAATTACAGAGAGGTTTTACCGCGTTGAAAAGGGAAGAAGTAGGGAAATGGGCGGCACTGGTTTAGGCCTATCTATTGCCAATGAAATGATAAAATCCCTTGGCGGAAGTCTAAAGGTTGAATCAGTTTTTGGTCAGGGCACAAGTATTAGGCTCCTATTTAAAGCAGGTGATGAAGATGAAGAAATTTCATAAATCTTTATCCACCCTTGCCATAATTTTTTTGATCCTCCTCTTAGTTTTTCAATCGAAAAATCTTTGGCTCTCCTTTGACACAGGGGACGAAAGCGAAAAAACCATTGGCGATGTAAATGAATTTTTAAAGGAAATTCTAACTCCCCAAAGGGTTATTGCAAACTTTGGCGAGAGAGACCACTACATGACAACTGACCTGGGAGAATATTGGAAGGAAACTGCAGAAGATATTTCTGAAAAACTCCAAAGGGCAACTTCTGAAAATTTAAAATTAATTGACACTGAAGAGTATTTAAATCTTCAAAAGGAAAAATCTCTGGTCTTTAAATTTAATTCGCCCCTATCTGGCTCAGTTTTTGTAAATTTAATTGGCGACGACAGAAATTCCAACGACATAAACCTAAGCGTGAACTCCATTTATATATCTGACACTGGGGAAATTTACATCTCTGGCAGCAAGAGTCTTTACAAGCTTATGGACATCAAGGTGGACTTTCCCATTGAAGACATCTTAACTGAAGTAAAGGCCAAGGGTCTTCGTGCCATAAACTTTTATGAAGCCTACGGGATTAAAAAGGACATCTACATTCCCGACGAGGACTACCTCTCTCTCCAAGAGGTTTCCTATGTGTCTGGTCTCTATAATTTGGAAGAGGACAAGAAGTCAACTCTTGCCGAAAGATTTTTAGATGTGCCCATTGACTACATCAGAGAAATAACTGTAGACGGCAAGAACACCTACATCTACGAAAATGAGTACCTCTCCTTATCCTCTGAAGGCATAATAGAATATTCTCTTGAATCACTTTTTGATGTGAAGTCAAGAGACCTCAATAAGTGCCTAGATAGGGCTGTGGAATTTATTGCCCAAAAGACTGGCATAAGCTCTGGCATTTACCTTGAGAAGATTGAGCCCTGCGACTACAACGAAAACCTTGGCTACAGATTTTTCTTTAACCTAAAGGACGGACAAATACCTCTAGTTCTCCCTTCAAAGGACCACAGCTTTATAGAAATTGATGTCTACTCTGAATTTGTAAAAAATTATAGGGAGTACTACATCAGAAAGGACGACAACCCAATTTATAAGAGAGAAAAAATTTATCTGGAAGCCATTCACAGGATCATAAATAAAAATAGTGACCTCTTTGATGACAAGAAGGCCATGGATGTCCTAGCTTCTGTTGATAATTTAAACCTTGTCTACCTAAGCTTTAGTAGCAAGGAGGCAGAGGCACCCATGCTTGTCTACGAAATGACTTATATGGGAAATATTTATTATTTTAACACTGAAAGTGGAAAGCTAATGATGGTAAGGTAGTATTATGGATTGGAAAAAAATTAAAAAAATTTTAATAATAGCTCTCTTAGTTGCCAATGCAATTTTATTTTGCTACTCAAATTACAATAATTTTAGGCTGAGAAACGAATCCACTAGAATAGATTTTGTAAGGGAAGTTAGTGACCTCTTGGCAGAAAAAAATATAAGCCTTGATACAAAAATTCCAAGGCGAAGTAAAAAACTCCCTTCAGTCCTAGTTTCCTTTGAAACATCATCAGAAGAAGACATCAATGACAGATACTTTAAGGGCAAGGGTAAGGTGGCAAGACCAAGTACAGACCTTGCGGAGATTTCTCTTGGCGACGAATATGTTAACCTCTTAAATGGCAGGAGGGTTTTCTATGAAAATAGGAACAAGGAAGATAAATATAAGCTAGATAGCCTTGAAGAGGCGCAAAATATTGCCCAAAAATTTTTATTGGACAAAAAATATGACACTAGAGACATTTATCTCTCCTACTACCAAGTAGATGGCGACAAATATATTTTAAATTACACAAAAATTTTCGACTCCCTGCCTGTTGAGTCTTCCTACACAAATTTTGTCATTGACGCGAGAGGTGTCATGTCCATGGATAGACTTTGGCTTGATGTATTAAATAAGTCTGAACAAAAAATACATCTGGCGCCAGCAGGTCGCGCCCTACTATCTCTTTTAAATAAGACAGAATATTACAACAAGACCATAGAAAAAATTTCCCCTTGCTTTTACTTTAACCCCGAAGACCAGGGCTATATAGAAGACATAACACGAGCAGTAAATGGTCGTGCCATACCTGCCTGGAAGGTGAAATTTACAGACGGAGAATACACTGTCCTCTCCAATTACTAAGCTTAACAAATCACTGAGCCTGTGATAAAATAGGCTTTGGAGGTTTTTATGAAATTTTGCTCTTTGGCAAGTGGCTCATCAGGCAACTGCCAATATATTGAATATAAAAATACAAAAATAATAATAGATGCTGGACTTTCTGGCAAAAAAATCGAAGAAAACTTGGAAGAAATTGGGGTAAAGGCAAGTGAACTTGACGCAATCTTTGTCACTCATGAACACATTGACCACATAAAATCTGTGGGCGTCTTGTCAAGAAGACACAAGCTAAAAGTTTTCTCCAACATGATGACATTAGATGCCATGCTGCCAACAGTGAAAAAGCTTGACCCAAAGAAGACCTTTATCTTTGAAAATGGCAAGAGCTTTACCTTTAAAGACTTGGAGATCATGCCAATATCCACCTTCCACGACTGTGCAAGTGGCTGTGGCTTTGTCATAAGTGGCGACAAAAAAATTTCCCTTTTGACAGACACAGGCTGGGTCAACGCCGATGCCATGGAAAAAATGGATGGGTCAGAACTTTTTTATCTTGAATCCAACCACGATGTAGACATGCTAATGCAGGGGACCTACCCCTACCAAACAAAGCAAAGAATTTTATCAACTAAGGGCCACCTTTCCAACGAAAACGCAGGAGAAGTCCTATCAATGATCTTAAAAAAGAAAAAAGAAAAAATTCTCTTGGGACACCTTTCAGCTGACAACAATTTGCCAGACCTTGCCCTAAAGACCATAAATGACCTGCTCTTGCAAGACCACAAGGAAGAAAGCGTGGACTACACCATAGATGTTGCACCAAGATTTTCGCCATCGGAAGTCTTTGAACTTTAAAATTTTTTTAAGGGAGGAAAAATTTGAACATATTAGTTACTAATGACGACGGAATTAACGCCGAAGGCATAGAAGTCCTTGCAAAGGCACTGATAAAAGAAGGCCACAAAGTTACAATTGCGGCGCCAAATGTAGAAAACTCTGGCAAGTCTCATGCCATAACTTTTAAGAGCCCCCTAATGGTCCAAGACGCCAAGCTTGAAGGTCTTGAGGGCGTAAGAAGCCTATGCGTCTATGGAACGCCAGCTGACTGCGTAAGAGCAGCTGTGCATTTACTTGACGAAAAATTCGATTACTGCTTCTCTGGAATAAACTCTGGCTACAACACTGCCACAAATGTATTATATTCAGGCACAGTTTCAGCTGCCATCGAAGCAAATTTATTTAACATACCAGCAATTGCAGTGTCAGCTCAATGGGTGAAGGGGCACTCCAAGTTTGACTCAGCGGCAAAAGTTGCCATGGATATCTTTAATAAACTTGAGGACTTTAAAAAGCTTCAGGTCCTAAATATAAATGTGCCCTACCTTGACTACCAAGACTTAAAGGGCATAGAAGTCTGCAAGGTTGGCGCCGATGTCATGTCCATCTACGACATATCAGAAGACGGTCAAGGCTACAACATGAAGCTAAAGGGCTTCCCCAAGGAGAACAACGGCAAGGACTCAGACATCTATTATCTGGGACAAGATTATGCAACAGTTAGCCCCCTTCTTTACGATGTGACAAACCTAACTCTAATCAATGAGTTAAAGGAAATTTTAAAATAAGTTTGGAGAGAAAATCGTGAACTACAAATTTACTTTGATCTTTTTAATAATTTTAATTTTTGGAATATTTTTTAGAACTATTATGTAATGCGAAAAAATTGTAAGCTGCGAAGAATAATAGGTGAAGACTAATATAAGATGAGATTTAAAAAGTCTTGGCGACTTTTTATTTTTTTGCTATAATTTAGTAAAGAGGTGATAGTGTGAAAAAATTTATACCTATAATCTTTGCCCTGGTCTTAATATTTTCTTCTTGCAAGAAAAAAGAAGAGAGCCTATATGACTTTAAGACAGATTTTGTGGGTGACAACACAAGGGTCTCACAAATAGTTTCTAAAGAGGCCTATCCTAAAAATTTTGAGACAGGAGAGATAAAGATCCTATCAGAAAAAGAGCCCTATGGCTTAAAGATCTTCTGCAAAAATTTTGAAGACACAGAAAAAGAAGACTTATTTAAAAACGCAGCCACAACTTTTGCCCTAATAAAAAATTTGGACAATTTATCTTATGTAGATGCTGACGAAAAAGAAATCTTTAGCTTTAGTCGTGCTGAAGTGGAAGAAGGGCTTCAAAAAGAAGAGACAAGTCTTGACAAAATATCAGAAAGCCAAGAAAGCCTAGAAAATTTTATAAATAAATAAAGAGCTCTCTCAGAAAACTGGGAGAGTTTAATTTTGCAAATCTTTAGAAAATTATATAAAAAAATGGGTGAGACCTTATAATAATTTCTCCTGCCAAAAATTTCCAATTAAGAAAAAATTCACAGAGGCAAAATTTTGCCAGCAAAAAATTTTTGAAGAAAATTTAAAAAGTGCAAAAATTTTCAGACTTTAAAAATTTTTTAAATAAAATTATCTGTTAGAGATTTACTCTCCAACAGATATTATAAAGCCAAAAAAAGAGAAGGATCACTCCTTCTCTAATTTTTTTCTATCTAGGATTTCTTTGAAACTTAGCTTTTACAATTTCAAATCCATCTGTGTTGATGTTAAATTGATTGTTGTCTTCCTTAATCCAGTGTGCCCTATAAAGGTCCTTCTTGTATAAGAAAGTGTTGCTTGCACAAAGAATATCTTCGTAAGACCACATATCCTTCTTAACATCTTTGTAAGTTATTAAACTCTTGTCATTGTTTATAATATAAGTCTTGTCAAGAACCCTATTGAAAGCCTTGTTAGAAACTGCAGCAACTTCTTCTCTTGGGATGAACTTGTCGCCTTCATAAGTTGCAAGTCCGTCAGAGTAAATCTTTAACCAGCCTTCCTTGTAAGCTGCTTCGATTTCAGCCATTGCCCAGTGTCCATCTTTAAGCTTCATGTGGTTGCCACTAACATCTCCAAGTTCTTGGAATCTCTTAAGAGTAGCAATCCATTCATTTCTTGTAATCTTATCTTGTGGCTTGAAGTTGCCATCGTCATAACCTTCAAATACATTAGCTTCAGTTACAATCTTGACAGCTCTAGTGTACCAAGCTTCTCCAATGTCCTTGTAAGGAAGTTTGAAGTTTGCATTGTACTTGTAGCCGTCTTCAACAAGAGCGTTGGCAAGAATTTGCGCACTTCAGCACGAGTTAAACCATCCTTAGGTCTAAAGTCTCCCATAAAACCTTGCATATACCTTACTTCTTTGAAATAAGCATTGTCAATTATTGGCACTTTGACAACTTTTTCTTGGATTATTGTTTCATATCTAACTTCTGGACGAAGTGGATAGTATGGTCTTTCTGGATAATAAGGATAGTCTGGCCTTTCTGGATAATAAGGATCATCTGGCTTATCCGGTGTTGGTGGTGGACAAGGTTCTTCAAGTTTTCTGTATTGTGCAGTTATTACTGTATCTTCAGTAAACATATCTCTTAGATATTTATCCCATGCACCTAAGCCTTTCTCTTGTTCATATCCAGCATATGGTGTTACTGTTGGAGGTGTTAAAGTAACAAGTTTTGTAGGATTTACCCAATATTTAACCGTTTCTGTAGAAGCAATACTTCCGTGGTCCCCTGGCTTAAATTCTACTAGGACAAAATTATCTGGCACATTGTCTGGTTTTTCAGATCCTGGTTGAGGAATTACATCTTTTCCATTGTAATCATATTGTGCAACATGTTCAGTGTCTGTGCTATACGATGTTTTAAGCCTTGGTGACCAAGCTTCATCGCCAGTCTTTTGTGCATAGCCTGTATTTGGATTTACTATTGGTGGTGTAAGTGTTACTGCTTCATCCTTTAATACCCAGTAAGCGCTTGTTTCGGCATCAGCTATTGTACCATGTTCACCTTGCTTAAATTCTACCTTTACATACTTTTCTACATTTTCTGTCGGTTGTTCTGTCAATACCTTCTTTAGATATTTAGCTGTAACTTCCAACGCATTATTAATTTCTGTATCTTCAGTCTTATCCCAGCCTGTATGCTTCCATCCTTCATTTGCCGTTACACTTGGATGAACTATATCAGAAAGTTTCTTTCCAGCTGTAGGATTAACCCAGTATTTTGTAGTTCCTGTAAGTGTACCATTAGTTCCTTCTTTAAATTCTACTAATACAAAACTATCAGGTACTCCTTCAGGCTTATTATCTCCCGTTTGAGGAATAATATCTTTTGAATATTGAGCTACAAGAGTAATGTCTTCTGTAACTTTGTCCTTAGTTGGGTCAAAAACTTTATCTGTACCTTTGATTTTCCATCCTACAAAGAAATATCCATCTTTTTCAGGATTTCCAACTGGTGTTATTAATTCTTCATGCTTTACTTGTTGTGAATCGATATGAGTTCCACCAACGGTATCAAAGTTTACAGTGTGTAGACCAGCTTCCCATATAGCTGTTGCAGTTGTATCTGCATTAATTGTAAATTTTTCTCCTGGCTTATAAGTTTTTTCGCCTATCTTCCAACCTGTTAATACAGCATTATCTTTCTTTAGGTCGTTTCCACCAGCAATAGTAATTTCTGTTCCAATTTCATAGGATAATGCTGCTGGAACTGTTCCAGAAGTTTTATCATCAGCCTTGTAAGTCATAGTAACTTTATTAATCTTGAAAGTCGCTACATATTTCTTGTCAGTGGTAATTACTTCATTTTGGTCAATATTTTCTAACCATTTATCAAATTTGTAGTTGTCATTTGGTGTTGTTGTAGGAATTGGAAGTTCTGTTGAACCAACCTTAATGCCTTTAGTTGGGTTTACATAGTAAGTCTTATTTCCACCTACAATACTTCCATTTGCATCTGCTATAAACTCAACAATTACATATCCATCTGGTTTTATATTTTCTCCGCCTTGTGGATTATCTTTAGGAATTACATCATCAAGTTTTACAAAATTAAATGTGTAAGTTTCATTTGCTGTATATTGTTGCTTAGTAATTGCAGGACTCCAAGTGCCACCTTCTGCAGTATAACCTACTTTTGGATTTTTAGTAATTCCATCTGCTGTGTTTGTTAAATCAACTTCAACATTAGGCTTTACATAGTAAACTGTAGTGCCTGTTAGTGAACCATTTTCAGCCTTAAATGTTACTGTGAAATATCCATCAGGTTTTGTTTGGTCTCCTGGGATTACATTTTCTAGTGGATCATACTGGGCTGTGATAGTTGTATTTTCATCTGTAAATGTTCTAGTTAATTTACTGTCCCAAGCTTGTTCTCCGTCTTTTTGTTTCCAACCAACATTTGGAGTGACTGTTGGTGCAGGTACTGTTACTTCTTTATCAGGTTTTACATAGTAAACAGTTTTTCCTGTCAATGTTCCATGACCGCCATCAAGGAAGGTTACTGTTAAATATCCTGCTGGCTTATCTGAGCCGTCAGTTTTTTCTTGTGGAATTACATCGCCAAGTTCGTTATAAAGAGCAGTAATTTTATCGCCGTCTTTATATTGAATAGCTTTGTTAATGCTTGTGTCCCAACCAGCTGAAGTGTATCCAGTATTAGGTTTTATTGTAGGAGCTTTGCCTTCAAGTACAACTGCTTTATTTGGATTGATATAGAAAACAGTATTTCCTTCTAATTCTCCATTAGCACCCTTGTCGAATGTTACTGTGATATATCCCTCTGGTTTTTCGTTTTCTCCACCTTGTGGATTCTCCTTAGGAATTACATCGTCAATTATTTCATATTGCGCAATAACTGTTTTGTTATCTTTTATTTCAAACTCATCTTTAGTGTCCCAGCCAGTAAACTTATAGCCAACTTCTGCTTTTACTTCTGGTTTAACTATTAATGTGTCGCCTAAAGTTTTTGCTGGGTCTGCTTTTGGATTTACATAGTAAACTGTTTGTCCTGTTATTTCTTTTCCGTGGTCACCCTTGTCAAAAGTAACTGTTACATAACCTTCGGGTTTGGTATTTGGCTTTCCATTTTCATCAGTTGACGGGATAATGTCATCAAGCTTTTCGTATTTTGCTGTGATTTTAATTTCTGTATCTGTCGTTTTAGCAGTTAATGTTGTTTCTTTATCCCAATTTGTAAACTTATAACCAATATTAGCTTTTACACTTGGAGCTTCAACAGTTACTTCGACTTCTGGTTTTACCCAATAACTTGTTGTGCCTGATAATTCTCCATGCTCGCCCTTATCAAATATTACTTTAACGTAACCTGCCGGTTGATCCTTATCTCCCGGAACTACATCACCAATTTTGTTAAATTGTGCTGTAATTACGTCATTGTCTTTATATTGAATTTTTTCTTTAATAGGTCGATCCCAATCAGCGAATTCATATCCTGTAATTGGATTTACTTCAGGTGCTTGACCTTCTAATGCAACAGCTTTATTTGGATTAATATATACAACTTTTTCTATGCTTCCGGCCTTGTCGGTTGTCTTAAAAGTTACTGAGATATAACCGGCCGGTTTGTCATTTTCTCCGCCTTGTGGATTGTCCTTTGGAACAACATCGTCTAAAGTTGTTGCTTTTGCTGTTACTACAATGTCAGCAGCTTCAATTACAAGGGAATCTTCTTTATCCCACTCTTTAAACTTATAACCTGTTTCTTCTTCATAAGTTGGATATCCTTTTGTTGCATCATCTTTAATTGTTTTTAAAGTTATACCTGCATTTGCCTTTACATAGTAGGCTTTAGATTCTGTTAGTTTTAGTCCTGGATCTGCTGCGAAAGTTACTCTTACATAGCCTTCTGGTCTAACCATTGGGTCTGGCACACTTGGGTCGTAAGGGATTATATTATCTGATTCTTTATAAGTCGCTGTGATTGTTGTTCCATTTGTATCAGTAAACTTTGTTGGAGTGCTTGGAGTATAAACTGCTCCATCTGCATTTGCTCCCATCTTCCATTCTTTAAATGTGTAGTGTGTTTTTCCTACTGGATTATTTACTGGAATTGTTACTTCTACAGCTGGATTTACCCAGAAAATCTTAGCACCTTCCATAGTACCATTGTCTGTTGGTACAAAAGTTACTTTTACAAAATTATCTGGTACTCCTTCAGGTTTTGTATCCCCCTCTTGTGGAATTACATCTTTTGAGTATTGTGCTGTGATTGTAGATGCTTCTGTAAATTGATGTCTGGCTGACAAGTTATAATCTGCACCATCACCTGTGGCTGTATCTGCCTTCATTGTCCATTTAGTAAATACATTGCCATCTGTTCCTGTTGGGTCTGTTCCTGGTATTACAACCTTGGCAGCTGGATTTACATAGTAGTAAGTCTTTTGTGGATCTTGAGCCTTATCTGTTGGGTCGACAGTTACTTTTACATAATTTTCTGGTACATAGCTAGGTTTACCACCCGTAGAAGTTCCTTCGTAGATGTTTTTGATGACCTTAATAGGAATATCTACTGTTTGGCTTGTGCCATCGGCAAAGTTTACTTTTGCTTTTAAAGTAAGATTTCTTGAAACTTCTGTTGCTGGATCTTCTTTTAATTTATCGTATAATTTAACTTTTAGATCATCATCAGCAATTAGATTTCCACTATCATCTAATATTTGAAGGCTGTCGCCATCTTTTAATTCTTGATAAACTCCATTTGCATCCTTAATCTCTACTTGTCCTTTTAAGGTATCAAGTGTAGGAATAAAGTCATTGACATATTCTGTTCCATTGTTAAAAGATTCAAATACAGTAAGTTCTTCCGCTTTTATATCGTTATTTTCCCAAATAGCATAGAAGGTCTTGGCTTCTTTGATGTTTGCAAAATCAGCATCAGTAGCAATAGCTCCGTCTTTAGTTAATGACCAACCCTTAAAAGTTTTTCCTTCTCTTGTTGGGTCTTCTGCTTTATCAGTTAAAGTGCCTTCATAGTCAACTTCTTTTACAATCTTTTGGTCTGCGCCTTCTTCTGTAATAGAAGCAAACTTACCACCGTTAGCATCAAATGTAACGGAGATAATTTCCGTCATAGAAAGCTTTCCGCCTTCTATAACATCGTAGTTGAAGTCATATTTAAACTTGTGGTCGCCTGATGTGACAGTTTTAACTCCATTATTTTCTTCAAAAGTTAATCCTTGTGTGTCGGTTTTAACTTCTACTGTCTTTGGAGTTGTTTCAAGTTCAGAAGGTAAGAAGGACCATGGGCCATTAACTTCATCTTCATCAAAATTTTCTACAAAACTAGATCTTAATATTGTTCTTGTTGTGTCATTTTTAGGGAAGTTAAAGTCATTGTCTACATCAGTATCAACCTCGAAGTAACCTTCAATTTGAGGTCTGTCTGCTTCAGCAAGGCTTGTGTGCCATTCAGATACAAATTTTGTAGAAGCTACTTGTTGAATATTAATATCTAGGAAAGATATAGTTGCAACTTGTTTGTCCCCTTCCGGTCTCCATGATACACCCGGTGTACCGTTACTTTCTTGGATAATAAGTTGAACATTTTCACTAAAGTTTCTTTGTATTTGGACATTATAGGTATAGGGATTTCCATCTACATCATATAGAGGTAGGTAGGTTGGATTGTCATCGCTATTTGACCAAGTGTAGGTTCCGTCTTTATCTACTTCCAGATAAAATCTTACACCAGTCATTACGTTGCCATTTGTTTGGGTAAACAAAAGCTTTACCTTTGCCCCTTGACCCAGTACTTTATTCCAATCAAAGCTTCCACCGTCAAGACCTACTGTTGTAAGTGTTCCCTGTACATTTGCCCAATACTTTGGCTTCTCGGAATCAGCCGGTTGTTGACCTTCGATGTAAGGGGACTTAGGGCTCCTTAATGCTTGAGGAATTATTTCATCGCCTATTTCCAGCCCATCTAAAGTGGCTGTATCTTTGTGGTTTTTTTCTTCTACTCCTTCTATGGAAATAGATGCAGTGGGATTGTCTTTAGAGAATCCCACTCCTTTTAGCTTTCCAATTGTTATAAAGTTTGAATCTGATGATTCAAGTTTTTTTGTTATTAATTTGTTATCTTTGGGTTTTTCCTCTAATGCGTATGCAAAGCTTGGTATAAAAGCTTGCAATACTAATACTAGAGCTAAAAACCCTGTCAATATTTTTCTTTTCATTATACTATGCTCACTCCTTCTTCCCTATTCTACCGAATCTTCTCTTGGAAGAGATCTTCTAGAACCATCTTCTGCCCAATATTTTAAAATATCGCCAGATTGTACTGAAGAGTCTAGCTTAAATACATTAGAAGTTTTTCTTCTTCTAGTATAAGTTGTATTGTCGTAAGTTTTACTTCCGCTACCACTTATAACTTCAAGTTTACCTGTTGCTCCATTTGATAGTTCTTTTATATAAACTATTTTTTCTCCTGCTCTTGGAATGTCTATTACAAGTTTAAGTTCTGTCACACCTTGGTCGGATATAACTGTGTCTTCAGAGAAGCTTTGTTTTACCAATTGTATTTTTGTTGCATTAGGGTCAGTAGTATTTGGATCAAGTGGTTCGTTAACAATATTTACATCTTGCCAGCCTTTAAAGACATCATCAATGTTTTTCTCTAAAACTACTGGTGTAGGAATTCTAACTTCTGTTTCTTTCTTGACATAGTATTTTGCATTGCCTACAAGGTAGAATTTGTTATCATCTGATACTTTAAATGTTACTAATACCATGCCCTCTGGTTTTTCTTCTTCAATTTGTGTATCTGTCTTTCCAGGTTCTACTGGTATTACGTCTGCTTCTGGTTCGTAGAGTGCTGTAAAGATTTTTTCTGTTTGACCTTCTTCAAGTGTTAAGTCAAGTGCTTGATTCCAACCAGAGTTTTCTGCTTTTGCTTTGTAGTATTTTGCTGGGGCAATTTCTGGAACTTCTAGTCCTGCTTGTTGAGCTTTGTCGAATGTTAAGTCTTTTGCTACTTTGTAAGTTACTGGACTTTTTTGTTCTGTGTCAGCAAGTTTTAATTTACCATGGTCGCCTTCTTTGAAAGTTACTTTGATGAATTTTTCTGTATCAATAGTATCAGTATCAGTAATCTCTTGAACTGCATTTGTCCATTGTGCATATAGGACTAAATCTTTATCGATAGGTTTATTTTCAAAATCAAAATAATTTTTATCATTTGCATTTTCTTTCCAGCCTAAGAATACAAAGTTTTCTTTTGTAGGATCAGTAGTTGGCTTTGTTGCGTGTCCATTGTGTTCTACTTCTTGAGTTGCTGGAGCTTCTGAACCACCATCTGTGTCAAACACTACTTTATGTTTGTCTGTTGTCCATTGGGCTGTGGCTGTTGTGTTTTCATTTAATGTCACTTGGTCGCCTGCTTGATAAGTTTCGTCTCCTATCTTCCAGCCGGCAAATGTAGCATTGTCTTTTGTTAGTCCTTCTGGTCTTGCAAGTCTTATGCTTGTTCCATGGTCTACTGTAACTGCATCCGGAACTGTTCCTTCAGCTCCACCTGCATCATAGGTTAGGGTGATTTTCCCTAAGGTGAATTTTGCTACGTGTTCACGATCGCCCTTGATGGGATTATCGTAGTCAATTTCTTCAACCCAGCCGGTAAATCCGTAATTATCATTTGCCTTTGCTTCTGGAACAATTAACTCATTAGTAGCGCCTTGTGTTGCCTTATCTTTATCAACTAGTTTGATATTTGCTTCGGGGTTAACGTAATAAGTTTTATTGCCGCCGACAACTTCGCCATTATCTCCAGCGATAAATTTGACGGTAACATAGCCTTCAGGTTTTTTCACGTCGTCGCTTGTTTTTTCTACTATATCTTCTGACTTGTCAAAGTTAAATACAAATTCTGTTTCCGGATCAGCAAATGTGCCTTTCAAAGCTTTTTGATCTTTGTTAGTCCAGTTTTCGCCGTTTGCAAAGTATCCAACACTTGGAGTTTTTGTAATCTTACCAGCTGAGTCAGTCATGTCGACTTCTACTTCAGGTGATACATAGTAAACTAAGTCGCCTGATACTGTTCCACCTGTGCCTGCTTTAAAGATTACTTTTACATAATTTTCAAGTGCTTTTTCAGGTTTAGTGCCATCTGGATTAGCAGGTACAATCTTTTCGTGAACTTCTACAGGAACTTCTATCGGATTTGTTTGAGTTCCAACGCTTGAACCGTCAGTGTATTCAACAATTACTTTTGCCGTACTGTTTCCGGGATTATTTACATCCGGATTTTCAACTATTGTTACTGTCTTAATAGTTTTTCCTTCAGGTGGAGTAATCTTATCTTTGATTTCGTCTACTGTCGGTGTCTTTCCTTGTGGTGTGTGAACTGTATCTGTTGTTGGGACTTGGTCTTTTATCACTTCAGGTGTTACAGAATATTTTGCAATGATTGTAGTATCATTTTCAAATTTTCCTACTATCTTATCTAACCAAGTTTTTGCCTTGTCTTCTGTTTCCCACTTAGAGAAATTCATTGTGTAACCAACTGCTCCAATATTTGCAGGATCTGCAGCTACAGTTTTTCCTGTCGGATTTGTTACATCAATAGTAACTTCCATAGTTGGGTTAACCCAGAATGTTTTTTCAAATGCTGTTTCATCTGTTGCTTTGTCAGTTGTTTTAACTATAACTTTTACAAAAGTATCAGGTACTTTTGGCTTGTCTTCGCCTTGTTTTTGTTCTACTACATCATTAGCATCGCTTGGACTTATAACTGTATTTTCAGTAAACTTGTGTCGTTTTCCAAAATCAAAGATTCCGTTTTCTACTTGTCCTTCGTTTTGTGCAGCTTTATCTGCTGTCCAATTGACAAATGTTGATGAACCTTCAGTTTTAACTTCTGGAATTTCCACCCATGCATTTTTATTTACATAGTAAATTTTATCGTCTTTAGCGTTAAAGTCTTTGCTTGCCTTTATCGTAACCATGACATAGTCGCCGGTCACGTCTTGTAATCCGCCTTCTTCAGCTTTTTTGCCTTCAGCTTCCTTTAAGAATAGCGGTTTGTCGCCTTCCTTGTTAAGGGCTTCGTAGACGTTTTTGTAAACTGTAATCGGTATAGTTAGTTCTTGCGGTTCTTTGCCATCTGTGAAAGTAACTTTAGCCTTGACATTTACTGTGCGAACGACTTCGTCTTTGTCGGCAGCTTTCTTTTCATTTACTAATTCATATACTTGATCGTCTGTTGTTAATTCATTGCCGGCTTCGTCAAATAATTTTATTTCTGTTCCTGCCGGAAGTGGTTTTACCTCGTCCTTTTCTCTCCATTCAAGTTGTGCTTTTAATTGAGCAATCGTTGGGGCAAAGTCGTTAGTCCACTTGCCATTAGGATCTTTAAAAGCTTCGGTGCGTACCATTCCCTTTGCCGTTAAGCCTGACCATTCAAATTTCGCTGTAAATACATAGAAGTCATTTGTATCATTATCAACTATTGTGTTCTTGTTTAATAACGGTTTTTCATCCCATTTAGTAAATTTCTTTCCAGTTTCCGGAGTGATATAGTACTTTCCTTCAACCTTATCATTAGGTGTTCCGTCAGCCTTTGTTCCCAATTCTTCTGGAACTGGTAGTAGGTCTGATTTAAGTCCCTTTATTACATCATAGTGAAGTTCTGTTACAGATTTTCCGGTGTTGTCCGTAAAGGAACCTCCCTTGTCTGCCTTAAAGGTTACTCTTACATAACCTTCCGGTGTCTTTCCACCTTCCGGTACTTCTATTACTCTTACGTCCTTATAATAGAAGGTAATCTCATCTTTGCCCGTTCCGTTGATGCCTAATAATTCATTTGTTTTTTCATCAACGTCGAAGAATAATTGTTGTTGTGGTGGGCTTGTTAAAACCCAACCTGGGATCGGTCTGTAGTTTCTTGCGTCATAGTGGCGGTTGCCATTTACAACTAGTTCTTGGTCTATAATGGCTCCGGCTTTTTCGTTTTCTTTGCCTTTAAAGCTTTCGTCTATATAGTTGACCTTGTATTCTCTATGTCTGTATGGCCTGTAAAAGAATTTAAAGACATTGTTTTTAACGTCCGGATTAGGAATCATTTTTTCAGAATCCTCAGGATTCGGAATCTCTGCCGGTTCAACTCTAAAAGTTTGGAAGAAAGAGTTGTTTAGTCCTACGCGATTATTATATTCTTCGTATATCGTCTTCAAATCGCCGGTTAATTTCTCATTAAGCTCGTCATGAGGTACAAGGGTATATTTGTCGTCTTGTCTGTCTCCGGTTGTTGCTACTAAATAGTCGGCACGTTTGTTTTCCAGCGTATCCGAATCGGGATTAGGACTTATGCTTTTATCTAAGTTATAGTCCTTGTCTAAATAATAGTGAAGAACCTCTACGTCCACTCTTGCATTTGGCACCCAAATTGCCTTTAGATATATTGGAGATACAACATCATTGCCAAAGGAGTAAAGCTCCGGCACTTTGTAAGTCTCGCGATATGAGTTGTCGATTTCATCTGTATAGTTACCATCTTCATCCTTTATATAGCGAATTATTTCCCAACCCATAAAGTCGTAGCCCTTTCTTACAGGCTTAAATTTAGGTTCTATAAGTCTTTGTTTTTGAATTACAGTGAATACTTGCTTACCATCTTGATTAGCTTCTTTTATAGGATAAGTTGTTTCTATTTCTTGACCAATATCGCCTTCTTTTATGGTCTTGCGTTCTGTGGTTAATTTGTTTTCATCGATTGATCTTAAACTACCTTCATTTGGGTCAAAGATAACCTTCCACTTATAGTCAGGTTCGCCCCATTTGGCGTAGAGAACTTGGTCATAATGAAGTTTAGTTTCTTTTCCGTCTTTTACCAGGTTGTCGCCGGCGGGATCCAGTGCCCAGCCTAAGAAGCTCCAATCATCACGTACCCAATTCGGTTTTTCGGGTTTGTGTGTCGCATCGAGCTTTAAATCATTTAATGGCAATTCATAAGGCACCTCTATAATATTGCCCTCACCATATTCGCTGTCATTTTTTACTGTCTTTGGATCGTCGTTCAACTTTAACTTGTACTTGTTACGGGAGTAGTTTGCATAATTGTAGGCATTTATACCATTAAAGGATTTTGTGCCCCAAGGAAATTTATCGATGTATTCGATCTTGTCGGCGTCGCTTCTAAAAGGCGTTTTCTTATTTCTCTCCGTATTTAATTCATCAAAAGTTTTTTGTGGGTCCCATTTACCCGTACCTTTTTCTAGTCCTATCCATTCTGCTTCCCTTGTCTCTTGTTTAAGGGTAAAACCTTGAAGATGTGGCAAAATGAAGGGATACCCATCAGCTCCAATTGCATTCGTATCGCTCTTCCAATAGGACAGGTCATAATCGATTTGTTCCTTGCCATCAAAGTCGTCCTTTATAATATCAATGTGGTGGACAACGGATTTTTCCCAGGATGTCGATCCAATGGAAATCTCATATTTGTCCCTAGCTTTTGTTTTATTTTCTCCTATAGGTATTTGATCTGCGTGACCATCTCCATAAAATTCTTCTTCACTCATTACATCTTCAGCATCTATAAAATCTTCTGCGCTTAAACGATAAGGTGGAGTGTCACGATAAATTTGTTCACCCGCGTTATTGTTAATTATCCAGCCTATTAGGCCGATGTCTACACCTTCTTCGCTACTATCAGGCGGAAGATTTGAAACTTCCTCATCCTTTGGCCATATTTTATCCAAGCTTTGGTTGAAGCGAACATCTACTTTATAAGGAGATCCTTCTTGCCCTATTATTTGTCCATCTCTTGTTATAATCGGCCAGAAGCTACCGGCATTATCAAATGCCAGTTCATTAGCAGCTGTAAAGTAAAGGGTATAGACTCTGCGGTCGTAGTAGACATTGTAGACCGTTTCTCCTGTAGATGATACAGTTTTTTGTATTTCAGGATTGTCTTCAGATGCGTTTTGCTTTTTAGTCAAGTCTTCATTTAAAAAGTAATATCTTTCAAATTCTTTTTTATCATCTTGAGCCTTTTCCAAGCGTCCGTCATTTAAGTCGGGGAAGGTGATTCCGTGGGTATCTAAGTTTGTAAGATCCGGAGTAGAACCGGTGTCGGCATCATCTATTCTTCTTGCGCCGATAAAGTCGTAGCAATCACGCAATGGTAGGGTATTATCTTTGTCATCGTAATCCGTCTTTTCAGTCCAAAATTGGATGACATATTCCGCCTTGGGTTTGTCTTTCCATACTGCTGTAAAGGTAACATTTTCGGCAGGCATTTTTAGATTAGCAGCTAGATTATTAATAGAGTTGCCACTTGGATATTTGATGATTTCATTTGCTTGATAGGTTTTTCCGTCTGTTGTTTCTAATGTTATAGATGGCTTCCAACCTTGGAATATACCGCCTACTTTTGTAGGGATAGATTTATCGGCAATTTTAGGAATAATTTGTTCATAATAAAGTGTACGAGCCGGAACTGGTGTGCCGCCTTTGGTGTCAAATTTGACATCGTAATGGGCGCGGTTATAGCGGTATTCCAAGACAAAGTTTTCGGCATTTTCCGGAACTTGCATGGTGATAAAAGGTGCTTCCGGAACAAAGCCCTTTCTATTAGGATGATTATCATTCAAAGGACTGACTTCCATAGTTGAGCCTGTGTTACCATTTTGAGTGGTAATAAGTTGTCCTTCTTCTCCAACACTTCCGTCGGGGTTGGTGTACTTTGTAAAATCATGCAAGTCTTGGAAAACGTGTTTGATTGTAATGGCGTTGGCCTTGGATTTGTAACGGAATTCTTGACTGCCATTATTTCCGGCATTCTTCACCTTGTCGTAAGTAATTAAATAATCGTCATCCGGTTTTTCGTAGCCTGTAAGGTCCGGAAGTTTAACTGTTTGATTGACCTTGGCCTTTTCTTCTTCCGTTGCAGCTTCACCTACACTGGCAATATAGGGTTGGTAATCAACTTCATACTTATCCCCTCTTTGCACCTTGTAGTCTGTGCGTAGGGTATAAATCTCTGGCTGGTCTGGATCCTTTATTAAATCCTCTGCCGTTTTGCCAGCTTCTGGTTTTGCAGGCTTAACAGGTTTAAGCTTATTAATAATCTTAGCCTTGTCGCCGGCTAGATTGTCATAATTAACCTCGGCAAAAGCCTGTAATGGAACCGACAATAACATTAGTAGGGCTAATATAAATGTTGTAGTTCTTTTCAAATAATTTTTCATATCTTCACTCCTTAGTTTTTATCGAAATATTTTAAAATTAAAATTTGTATATTGAAATAATAATCTATACTTGGATTATACTATAAATCCACCTAAAATAGAATGAAGAAAATGTTTATTCCTGTATTTTTTTTCATTTTTCACCATAAAGAAAAGAGAATGAAATTTTTTTCACTCTCTTTTCTTGTTTAGCTATGATTTGCAAATTTTTTTTAACTTTAAAAGCTAGTCTTTCTTGTGTTTTTATTTGGAAAATAAAATTAAAGGCTTGACAAATTTATTTGCCGGGGCTATAGTGTGGATATAAAGTATATACACTATAAAAATTGTTTTACTGTTAAAAAGCTTTCGATTTAAAAAATTTTTATGAATTGTAATTTTAAAGACGACACAAAATTTTTATGCCTTGTAAAAACAAAAGCGACACAAAATTTTTTATGCCTTGTAAGAACAAAGGCGACACAAAAAATTTTGCTAAGCTTTAATTTTAAAGTCACCACAAAAATTTAAAAGCTATTAATTTTTTAAGCAAGTTTCACGGAAATAATGTTAAGGAATTTTCTAGCATTTTATGGGTTTTTGTAATAAGTTTTTAATTTGAAAAGCTTTTTCTTTTGTAATACAATGAAAAAAATAGGAGGTATTTATGAAAAAGAAAATTTTAGCTATTTTACTTGTACTTGTAGCTGCCATGACTCTTGGCGCTTGCAGTGCAAACACGACATCTTACCTAGACTCAGCCCAAAAGGTTGCAGACTGGAAGGGCTCAAAAGTTTCAGGAAAGCTTGAATACAATGTTGAAGTTAAAGATCCTGAAAGTGGAGAAACTGAAAAAATTAATTTCCCTGTAAGTCTTACTGGCGAACAAATGGGAAGAGACAAAGCTCATGTTGTTATGAACATGGACTTCTCAAAGTTTAAAGAACTCATTGCTAAAAAGGCTGGTTCAGACGAAGAAATTGCAAGTCTTAACAAAGATGTGCCTGACAAAATTAAAATGGATATCTTTGTAAAAGATAATGAAGTTATTATGTCAAAGGACATCTTCGCCCTAGCTGGAGATGGACTTAAGGACATAAAGGAAGACTACATCTCAATTGCCAATGAAGAAAATGGTCTTTCACCAAAGGCTACTAAATATTTTAGCTCTGAAGAATTTAAAACTGATTTATTAGATTTAATGAACACTGCTTCTAAAGAAATTAAGCAAGGAATTGACTACAAGGTTGAAGGCAACACTTACACTTTAAACACTACAAGTGATGCTGTTATCGATGAATTCATCAAATATGCTGATAGCATTATGAAAAATTGGGACGCTGTTTCAACAAGCGCTCTTAAAATTGTTGACAAGGCTGGTCTTCCATTAGGTGAAGAAGAAAAGAAAGATTTCAAAGAACTTAACAAGGAATACAAGGCAGAAGATTTAAAGGAAGCTGCTAAGGGAATCAAAGAAACTATTAAAGGGTCAAGTCTTTCTGAAAAAACTACTTTTGAAGAAAATAAATGTAAACAAGAACTTGCTCTTACATTTAACTTTGCTGAATTCGTAAAAGTTTCTGTTAAGGGAAATGTTGATACAGTTAAGGATGAAACTGTAAAAATTAATTTCCCAACTTCAGTTAAGAAATTAACTATGGACGAATATTTAAAGTTAATAATGCCAGAAATGAATACAAACTTTGTTACTGTTAGGGTAAATGGAGAAGACATCACTTTTGATGATATGGAGGCTCTTCCACAAATTATCAATGACAGAACTATGCTTGGAGCTCGTACTTTCTACGAAAAAATCGGCGCTAAAGTTGATTGGAATGGAAAGGACAAGACTGTAACTGTTACTAAGGGTAGTGACAAGATTGTCCTTACAATTGGTGCTAACAAAGCTCTTGTAAATGGCAAAGAAGTTGCCCTTGATTCACCTGCAACTATTATCAAAGACAGAACTTACATCCCAGTAAGATTTGTTTCAGAAGCTTTTGGCTACAAGGTTAAATACGATGCAAACGAAGGAATGCCAATAGTTGACATCTTTAACATCACTGAAAAAGAACTTGCAGACAAGCTTCTTCAAATTGAAAAAGAAGAAAATTATAAGATGCTTGCTTCTATGAAGTCTGACCTTAAAGACGAAGAAGTTGTAAAAACTTTAAAAGAACTTTATGAAGGCGAAGAACTTGATAAAATTCTTGCAGCAAAGGCTGACCTTGACAAAAATCCTGAACTTTTAAAGAAATACCAAGACCTAGTTAAAAAGGAAATGGAAGATCTTTTAGGTGACGACAAGGAAGAAGCAAAGGAAGCTGACAAGAAGGAAGATAAAGAAGTTAAAGAAGAAAAAGTTGCTGAAAAGACAGAAAAATCTGCAGAAAAAGCAGCAAAAATTTTATTTTCAGTAATTAAATAAGTTTAAAGAAAAAGTTATCCCAAGGGCACAGGCTCTTGGGATTTTTTTGTCATAAAAAATTTCCATCTATATTTTCTCAGCTTGAGAAAAATTTTTCATGGAAACTAAATTTTTTATATTTCAGAATTAGACTACTTATAAACTATTCTTTATGATAATATATAGTAGTATTTAGAATAAAATTATAAAAAATTATACTATATGGGGGATTCATGAAAATATTAAAAAGAGACAAGAGAGAGGTTACTTTTGACCATTTGAAGATAAAAAATGCCATTGAAAAGGCCTTTGATTCTGTAGGTAAGGTTTACGATGACAAGGTCATAAATAATTATGCTCTCGACATCAAAGATAGGCTTTTGGAAAATTATGATCCCAAGAATCCTCCCACTGTTGAGGAAATTCAGGATCTAGTTGAGCTAAAGCTAATCGACGAGAAGGAAATCGAAGTTGTAAAGGCCTACATCCTTTACAGAAATAGACATTCTGAAGAAAGACAAATTTTGGACAAGTTTGCTAATTTTATTACAGACGAAAATGTCCTTAAGGTTTTAAAGTTTGTCAGAAAAAATTACGACCCAAAGAAATACGAGCTGGAAAATTTATACAAGAAGTTTGAATCTTTTGTGAAAAAGGATCAAAGTCAAGATGCCTATCTTTCTGAAATCATAAAGGCTGCCAGTGAACTAACTGACAAGGACTCACCTAAGTGGGAGTTTATTGCTGCCCTATTTTTAAATTATGATTTGGAAAAGAAAATTGCAGAAAATTTGCGCGACATCAATATAAATAATTTCTACGAAAAAATTAAATTTTTAACTGAAAAAAATCTCTACGGAAAATATATTTTGGAAAATTATTCTCGCGAGGAAATTTTAGAGCTTGAAAATTATATTGATAATTCAAGAAATCAGCTTTTAAATTATTCTGGTCTTGACCTTCTCATTAAGAGATATGTCATAAGAAGTCATGACGGCAGGTTTGTGGAAAGCATCCAAGAGATGTTCATGGGCATAGCCATGCACCTTGCCATACCTGAAAAAAATAAAATTTACTGGGCAAAGAAATTTTACGACATCTATTCCACGCTAAAGGTCACAGTTGCAACTCCAACTATGTCCAATGCGAGAAAGCCTTATAACCAGCTTTCTTCTTGCTTTATTGACACAGTGCCAGACACTTTAAAGGGAATTTATCGATCTATTGATAATTTTGCACAAATCTCAAAACATGGCGGCGGAATGGGTCTTTACTTTGGCAAGGTTCGTGCAACTGGCTCAGACATAAGGGGCTTTAAGGGCGTTGCTGGTGGAGTAATAAGGTGGATTAAGCTTGCCAACGATACTGCTGTCGCTGTTGACCAACTTGGTGTTCGTCAAGGCTCTGTTGCCTGTTATTTAGATGCTTGGCACAAGGACATTCCAGAATTTTTGCAACTTAGGACCAATAATGGCGACGACAGAATGAAGGCACATGACATCTTCCCTGCCATTTGCTATCCAAATCTATTCTTTGAACTTGCAGAAAAGGACATCAACGCTCCTTGGTATATGTTTGATCCTCATGAAATTTTGGAGAAGAAGGGTTATTCTCTTGAAGATTTTTACGGCAAGGAATGGGAAGAAAAATATAGGGAATGTATTGCAGATAAGAATATTTCTAGGCGTGAAATGAGCGTCAAAGACTTAGTGAGACTTATTATAAAGTCTCTTACAGAAACGGGAACTCCTTTTGCCTTTTACAGGGACAATGTCAATGAAATGAATCCAAATAAGCACAAGGGCATGATTTATTCTTCCAACCTTTGCACAGAAATCATGCAAAATATGTCTGCCATTGAAACTCTTGACACAAGTATAGAAAATATTGACGGCGAAGAAATTATTGTCACAAAGACAAGACCAGGCGACTTTGTTGTATGTAACCTTGCCTCCCTTGTCCTTGGCAATATTGACCTAGAGGACGACCAAGGCTTAAAGGACATTGTTGCCACAACAGTAAGGGCCCTTGATAATGTAATCGACTTGAATTACTATCCAATACCTTATGCCAAGGTAACAAATAGGAAATACAGGTCCATTGGGCTTGGCACATCTGGTTATCATCACGCCCTTGTAAAAGCTGGCATGGCATTTTCTGATATAGAAGACCACTTGAAGTGGGCAGATGATGTTTACGAGAGGATAAATTATCATGCCATCACTGCCTCCATGGAGATTGCAAAAGAAAAAGGCTCTTACGACTTCTTTGAAGGCTCTGATTGGCAAAGCGGCGAGTATTTTGACCTCAGAGACTACAAGGATGACAAGTGGAATAGACTTAGGGAAGATGTAAAAAATAATGGGCTTAGAAATGGTTATATAATAGCAATAGCTCCAACAGGTTCAACTTCAATTATATCTGCAACTACTGCTGGCGTTGACCCAGTTATGAATAGGTACTTCTTGGAAGAAAAGAAGGGCTCAATCCTACCTAGAGTTGCTCCAGATTTGACTCCACAAACCTTTTGGCTTTATGAAAATGCTCACGAGCTAGACCAAAATTTTGTAATTGAAGCTGCTGCCATTCGTCAAAGGCACATTGACCAGTCTCAATCAATTAATTTTTATATAACTACAGACTTTACAATGAGAAAAATTTTAAATCTCTACATCAAAGCCGCTAAGGAAAAGATAAAGTCAGTTTACTATGTCAGAAGCAAGTCGCTAGAAGTTGAAGACTGCGACTACTGTGCGTCATAAATTATAATAGGAGGAATTATGAAACTTTCAAAGAGAGGTCTCTTTAACGAAAAGGGAGACATTGAAACATCTAAGAGAAGAGTTATTAACGGAAACACAACAAACTTAAATGATTTTAACAACCTTAAGTATAGCTGGACGAGCGACTGGTATCGCCAAGCCATGAATAATTTTTGGATACCAGAAGAAATCAATCTTTCCCAAGATGTAAAGGACTATAGGCTTTTAGATGTCCACGAAAAGACTGCCTACGACAAAATTTTGTCTTTTCTTATTTATCTTGATTCACTACAAACTGCACAAATTCCAAAACTTCAATCCTATGTAACGGCAAATGAAATAAATTTGTGCCTATCAATCCAAGGTTATCAAGAGTCCATTCACTCTCAATCTTATTCCTATATTTTGGACACAATTTGCTCTCCTGAAGAGAGGGAAGAAATCCTCTACCAATATAAGGACGACGAAGTCCTCTTAAAGAGAAATAAATTTATTGGCGACCAATACCAAGATTTTTATGAAGATGAAAATATTGACAACTTCATGAAGGCCCTTATTGCAAATTATATTTTGGAGGGAATTTATTTCTACTCAGGCTTCTCCTTCTTCTACAATCTTGGCAGAATGGGCAAGATGCCTGGCACAGTTTCTGAAATAAGATACATCAACAGAGACGAGAACACTCACCTTTGGCTCTTTAGAAGTATTATTCTTGAAATGAAAAAGGAAAATCCAGAAATATTTACTGATGAAAATATAAAAAAATATAAAGAGATGCTTAAAAAAGGTGTTGAAGAAGAAATCTCTTGGGGTAAGTATGTCATAGGCGATGAAATTAGAGGTCTAAATGAAAAAATGATCCAAGACTACATTATGTATCTTGGCAACTTGCGTTCAAGAAATTTAGGTTTTGGAAATCTCTTTGAAGAGAACACTGAAGAGCCTGAATCTATGAAGTGGGTCAGCGAATACTCCGATCCAAATCAAATTAAGACAGACTTTTTTGAAGCAAAGCCATCTGCTTATTCAAAATCTTCTGTAATCGAAGACGACCTTTAATAGCAATAAATTTTAGCCGGATCTTGTATCCGGTTTTTTAATTAAAAATTTTAAGCTACATAATTCATCCCAATAAAATTAGGAGGATAATGATGGAAGATAGAGACAATAATAATAAGAGACCACAGTATAATTTGCTGAGATATTATTTAGTTGTCATCTTGGCAGTTTTTGCACTTAACTGGTTGATTCTTCCCATGCTTTCACAAAACAGCATGGAGAACGCAGCCTATTCCGACTTTAGAAGAAATTTGAGCCAGGGAAAAATTGAGGAAGTAAACTTTAGACAGGACCAAATTCTTTACACCCTAAAGGATGAAAAGAAAATTTACAAGACTGGAAAGATGGAAGACCCAGACCTTGTTAAAGATTTGGAAGAAAAAGATGTAAAATACTCTTCAGAAATTCCTGAAAAGCCAAGTTTATTTATGTCCTTTATAATGACTTGGGGAATTCCAATTTTGTTATTTTTCTTTTTACAAAGAGCCTTTGCCAAGAAAATGGCAGGCATGACTGGTGGTCCTGGAGGAATTTTTGGCGGCGGAAAGAAAATTGAAAAATACGAACCCAATGGCGAAACTGTAAACTTTGATGATGTGGCAGGTCAAGAGGAGGCAGAGGAATCTCTCGTTGAAATTGTTGACTACCTAAAAAATCCACAGAAGTACACAAAGATTGGGGCAAAGTGTCCAAAGGGAGCCCTACTTGTTGGACCTCCAGGAACTGGTAAGACCCTACTTGCAAGAGCAGTTGCTGGCGAAAGCCATGTGCCTTTCTTCTCCATAGCAGGTTCTGAATTTGTGGAAATGTTCGTTGGTCGTGGAGCTGCAAGAGTGAGAGAACTTTTTGAAGAAGCGAAGAAAAATGCTCCTTGCATTATTTTTATAGACGAAATCGACACAATTGGAAAGAAGAGAGACTCAGCAGGAATTTCAGGTAACGACGAGAGAGAGCAAACTCTAAACCAACTTTTGACTGAGATGGATGGTTTTGACGGCAACATTGGCATAGTAATGCTTGCAGCAACAAATAGACCAGAAATTTTAGACCCAGCCCTACTAAGGCCAGGAAGGTTTGATAGACAAATCAGAGTTGAACTTCCAACACTAAAGGACAGAATTGAAATATTAAAGGTTCACGCCAAGAGATATCAAATGGAAGATGACATTGACTATTCACTTATTGCAAGGTCAACTGCCGGTGCATCTGGTGCCCAACTTGCAAATATTTTAAATGAAGCTGCCCTTCGTGCAGTTAGAATGGGTCACGACAAAGTTCGTCAAGAGGACATTCAAGAGTCCATAGAAGTTGTAATTGCAGGCGCACAAAGAAAGCAAGATATACTATCTCCAGAAGAAAAGAAGAGGGTATCCTACCACGAAATTGGTCACGCCCTTGTTGCTGCCCTTCAAACTGGTTCTGAACCTGTAGAAAAAATTACAATTATACCAAGGACTTCAGGAGCCCTGGGCTACACTATGCAGGTACCAAAGGATGAAAAAAATCTTTACACAAGAGAAGATCTTATAAACCACATCACAACTCTTTGTGGTGGTCGTGCAGCAGAAGAAGTTATCTTTAACGAAGTTTCAACTGGCGCTGCCAACGACATTGAAAAGGCGACAGAAACTGCCAGGGCAATGATAACTCAATATGGCATGGCTGACGAGTTTGGCATGGTTAAGTTCCAAGATTCTGGCTCAAGATATATGGGCGATAATGGAAACATGAACTGCTCTGAAGAAACGCGAAAAGAAATTGACGACTTAATGGTAAAAATAGTAAAGAGTGCCCAAGAAAATGCAAGAAAATTAATTGCAGACAACAGAGATGCCATGAAGGAACTTGCAGAGTTCTTGCTTGAAGAAGAAACCATAACAGGCAAGCAGTTTATGGAAATTTTATCAAAATACAAAAATTTTGATGAAGAAAAATAATTTGATTAAGAAAAAACATCTTGATTAAGAAGAAGGCGGCTGAGGCTGCCTTTTTTGTTTGCCAAAAAAAATCCTAGAGGCAAAACTCTAGGATTTTTAGTAATATAAATTGAATAATATTTTCAAGAATCTTTATTTTATTTTGAAAGTTTTGAAATAATTTGTGCAACTTCTGCCCTTGTCAAGTTTGCCTTTGGAGAGAACTTGTTATTTGAAGTGCCGCTTAAAATTTCCTTGTTAGCTAGGAATTGGATGTCTTCAAAAGCCCAGTCAGAAATTTCTTTTTCGTCGTCAAAGACAAAAAGCTTTTGAGTTGCAGCATCATCGCCCATTAGTTTTAGATAAGATGCTAAAATGTGAGCCATTTCTTCACGAGTGATTTCTTCTGTTGCTAGAGCCTTTGAAGTCTTTGGAAGAAGTTTATTTTCTACAGCCCAATTCATGTATTCAGTGTAGAATTTTCCTGCTTCGATGTTCTTATCCTTAACTTCAGCAAATTTTTTAGTGTCAACATTTCCTAGTCTTCCCAAAATTGTTACAAATTCTCCACGAGTGATCTTGTCATTTGGAGAGAATTTAAGGTCAGATGTGCCAACCATTAATTTTTTGTTCATGGCTTCGATAATTGGTTTTCTTGCCCAGTGGTCGATTAAGTCAGTCTTTGAAACTTTAGAAAGTTCGCCTTGAAGTCCCTTTTCAAATTCAAATACTTCTTTTTCCCATTCCATTGTCTTTGCAGTAGAAAATTCTGCTGCCTTAGCCTTGTCTTTAGAGTAAAGGGCAATCCATTCTTTTTCAACTTCTGGAAGTTCTTTCATAACTTTTTCTTCGAAATCAGTTACTTTCTTGCGAGTTGCTTCGCCAAGTTCTTCCCTATTTCCTGATACTAAATCATTTACAGATGAGCCAACCCAGTAATATGAATTTGCATCGTAAATTGGGGCGTTATTTTTTGCTTCAGCTGTAGAATCGTTGATGTCAGGGAAAATTGGAATCCAAGGAATATTTAATGGGCTTCCTAGAGTCATCCACATGATGCCAGGTGCATCCTTTGGATAGCCCTCTTTAATTTGGAAGATATGAGCTTGCATTGTGTTAATTGATCCAATTGGTCTCTTGTGAGTCTTTGGATTTGCTTTTCTTTCAGCCTTGTTGTCTGATGGAATATATTCTGTTCCTTCAAATCTATTTCTAAATACATTTAGGGCATGTTCAATTGTAATTTTTTCTGAGTCCTTAGAAAGGTCATTTAATAGTTCAAACCTATCTGCATCGTAAGGAACTTTTGAATTAGGGTCTAAGTCGTGAATACCAGACCAAACTCTTGAACGGCTAGTGTCAGAAATTTCCTTTGGACCATAAGAGCCAGCCATGTCCATTAAGCCGTCTGCTGTTTCCTTATAAGTCTTTGCCTTCTTTGCAACTTCAACAATGTCTTTTGATGCAATTACATTTTCCTTGTCCTTAAGGTCAACGCCACCTAGCCAATAATCGTTAGGGAAAATACTGAACTTGTCGGCAGGATATTTTATAGCAACATATTGGTGGCCAGAATAAATTTCCATGTACCAAACTTCATTTTGGTCTCCAAAGGCTACGATGTCGCCCATGGAAGCGCCTTGCTTGTCAATTGTGTCAGCTAAAAGTTCAATTGCTCCCCTAGCAGACTTTGCATGTGCAAGTAAAAATGTAGTCATGCTTGCTTCGTTAACGCCATTCTTAACAAATGGGTCTGCCTTTTCAATTTCTTCTGATGGGTCAGCAGAAACTGTACAGAAAATGCCAACACCAGCTTCGTTGTAGCCAGCTGCATCATAAACGCCTTGTTCCATTTCCTTTGGCTTAGCAGAAGAGTCTGGAGTTGAGAAGAATTTTAGGGAGTCTTCTGGGTGTATGTATTCAAATCCATTGTTTACGTCCACAAGCTTGCTGCCCTTTTTAAATTCTCCGCGAGGGTGACATACAAGTCTCATAGTTCTATTTCTTTGATAGTCTTCAGTTCTACCAAAGATAAAAGATCCGTCAGCTGTAAGGTCCTTTCCTACAATAATTCCTGTGCAGGCAAAAGTTGGAACTGCCATGGAAAGAACTAGGGTAGAGGCAAGACCTGCCACTAATAATTTTTTCTTACTATTTTTCATAATAGCCTCCTATTAAAAATTTTCTCTTAATAAAATTGTTTTCCTTGTGAATAAATACAATTTTTAAGAGAAAGACTAAATATAAATTACCACCTCATTACCATTAAGTCAATGTTTTTATTGGTGCACAATTATTCGTCGCTATAGTGAAGAAAAAGGTTTGCACTATTTTACTTTTGAAGAAGAGTCAAGCCTTTGAAAGATAAAGCCTTATTTGGGTATAAGTAAATAGGTGATTATATGAAAAATATTAAAGTTATATATTTAGCTGGGGGATGCTTTTGGGGCACTGAAGCTTATTTTAAAAAATTAAGGGGAATTGCAAAGACTCTCGTAGGCTATGCCAATGGCGATAGTGACGAAACATCTTATGAAATTGTGGCAAGGACTGACCACGCAGAGACAGTGAAAATTTATTACGATTTTTCAAGAATTTCTCTCACAGAAATTCTCCTCCACTATTTTAGGATTATAAATCCAAAGTCCATAAATAGACAGGGTAACGACATGGGAAGGCAGTACCGCACTGGAATTTATTGGGAAGAAGGAGACTCTGAGTCCGAAGAAATAGTTAGAGACTTTATAAAATATGAGGAAGAAAAAATTGGAAAAGTAGCAGTGGAAATTTCTCCCCTTAAAAATTTTGTCAAGGCAGAGGACTACCACCAAGACTACCTAGACAAGAATCCAAGCGGCTATTGCCATGTGAACTTAAGTAGGGCAGAAGACCCAATAATTGATGATGACAGAAAATTTCTTGAGGATAAAAAAGGTCAGCTTGACGATCTTTCCTACAATGTCATGGCAAAAGCAGGCACTGAAAGACCCTTTACCAGCAAGTTAAATGACGAGTACAGAAGGGGAATCTATGTAGATAAGCTTTCTAAGAAGCCTCTTTTTGCATCAAGTGACAAATTTGAATCTGGCTGCGGCTGGCCATCCTTTTCTCGACCAATTGTGTCAAATTATTTAGATGAAAATGTAGACACTTCCTTTGGCATGGTGAGAACTGAAGTGAGATCAATTTCTTCAGATTCCCACCTTGGTCATGTCTTCGGTGACGGACCAAGTGACAAGGGCGGGCTTAGGTACTGCATAAATGGTGCAGCCCTGGAATTTATTCCCTATGAAGAAATGGATGAGAAAGGATATTCAGATTATAAAATTTTTGTTAAGTGAATAAATTTTTTTGAGGACCTAATTAAATAAGAGGGTCCTTTATTTTTATAAAAATTCTCTATTTTTAAAGAATTTATGTGGATAAATGAAGATCAGACTCTATAGTTTAGTATATTACTAAGCTCAAATTTTACATTGAAAAAGGCTTTTTGATATGGTAATCTAATTATTAGAGGAAAACAATCCCAAATAAATATAAGGAGGTGAGAAAAATAGTTTATAGAGAGGAAATTTTAGAAGAAGCTCTCAACTTAGGTAGGAAATACTTACACGAGGGAGCTGTTGCAGATTACATTCCTGAGCTTGCAAAGGTTGATGCAAATAAGGTTGCAATTTCAACAATTGAAGATGGAAAATTGACAAGCGTTGGCGATTCAAAAGTAAGGTTTTCAATTCAATCAATTGTAAAGGTAATTTTATATTCCCTTGCCATGAAAAATTACAAGGTCGCTGAACTTAAAAAATATGTTGGTGTTAGACCATCTGCAAAGCCTTTTAACAGCGTCATTGAACTAGAACTTTCTGAAAAGAGAATACCAGTTAATCCTTTTATCAATGCTGGAGCAATTATTATAGTAGCTATTTTATATAATGTTTACAGAGAAAAAACTTTTGATGTTATTCTTGAAAAGACAAGTGAGTTTCTAGGAGAAGAAGTGGACTACAGCAGAGAAATTGCTCAGTCAGAAAAAGAATCTTCTTTCACAAATAGGACCCTAATTTATTTAATGTTAGCTAAGGGACTTTTGCCAAGTGACACAAAGGTAGAGGAAGTCTTAGATACATATTTTAAAGCTTGTTCCATTCTTGTCAACACAGAAAACTTGGCTCACATGTCCTATGTCATTTCCAATGACGGTATTGACCTAGAAGGCAAAGAGATTATAACAGCAAGGGAAGCGAGAGTTTTAAGGTCCCTTATGGCAACTTGCGGAACTTATGACTATTCAGGAGATTTTGCAATTAGAGTTGGACTTCCTGCTAAATCAGGTGTGGGTGGCGGAATAGTTACTGCATCAAAAAATAAAACAGGACTTGCAGTATATGCACCAAGACTTGACAAGCACGGAAACTCTTACTCTGGAGTTAGAATGTTAGAATTTTTATCAAATGAATTAGACTTATCAATTTATTAGAGAGGTGGAAAATGAGAGAATTACTTTCAGCCGTTAATGGCGTTTTATATTATCCAATACTTATTATAGTATTACTTGCTTGTGGATTTTATTTCACAATTAGAACAAAATTTATACAATTTGGATTATTAGGTGAAGCTTTTAAAGTAATAACAGAAAAGCCAGAAGGAAAAGATGATGTATCTTCCTTCCAAGCACTTATGGTATCAACTGCATCAAGAGTAGGTACTGGTAATATCGTTGGTGTTGCCAATGCAATTTGTCTTGGTGGACCAGGAGCAGTATTCTGGATGTGGATCATTGCACTTATTGGTGGTGCATCAGCTTTTATTGAATCAACACTTGCACAAATTTATAAAAAAAGAGGATCTGACGGAGTATCCTATGGTGGACCTTCATACTACATCGAAAATGCAATTGGCTCAAGAGGACTTGGAGTTCTATTTGCAGTAGCACTTATAGCAACTTACGCAGTAGGATTTAACATGCTTGCATCCTTCAATCTTCAAGACTCCTTTAGAGTATATGACTTCTATGTAACAGGAAAAACTTCTTGGATGATAGGTGCTGTACTTGCCCTAATCGCAGGATATTGTATCCTTGGCGGTGGCAAGAGAATAATAAAATTCACATCTTTATTAGTACCAGTCATGGGTGTTATTTTCGTAATCATGGCACTTGTAATGATAGTTATAAACATTAAAAATGTTCCAGCAATGTTTGGAATGATCTTTAAAGATGCTTTTAACTTCAAGGCAATCTTTGGTGGAGTTGCAGGTTCAGCATTAGTAGAAGGTATTAAGAGAGGTCTTTACTCTAACGAAGCTGGTATGGGTTCTGCTCCAAACGCAGCAGCATCAGCATCAGTATCTCACCCTGTAAAACAAGGTTTAGTACAAATGATTTCTGTATTCCTAGACACAATTGTAATTTGTTCAGCAACTGCCTTTATGTCACTTTCATCAGGAATAGCTCCAACTGAAGAATTAGCAGGAGCACCATTTGTTCAAGCATCACTTTCAACAGTATTTGGACCTTACGGAAACATATTCATAACAGTTTCCCTTGCCCTATTTGCTTTCACAACACTACTTGGAAACCTATACTACGTTGATTCTTGTTTAACTTACCTTAATAAGAAAACACCTTCAAAGACATTTATGCTTAGCTACAGAATTATAGCAATCATATTAATCTTTGTAGGAGCTGGTATGGAAATGTCACTTGCATGGGATGTTGCCGACTTCTTAATGGGAGTTATGTGCTTAATCAACATTCCATCAATTTTATATCTTGGAAGCATTGCACTTAAAGCTCTTGAAGACTATAAGAAACAAAGAGCCGAAGGCAAGAACCCAGTATTTAAGGCAGAAGCAGTTGGCATCGACACTTCAAAACTAGACTACTGGAAATAATTTTTTCAATAATAATTTTGAAAAATTTGCTAAATAAAAAATTTGGACCTAGGTTTATAACTTAGGTCCAATTTTTTTGCAAAATTTTAATTAGATGGGGGAATTTTTAAGAATAAAAACTTCTAAGAACCATCTAAAATTTTAAAGATAAGGGGAAAATTTGTTGACGGTCTAAAAAAGCTCAGGCCTTCTCGCTTTGAGCCTTTGTTTTTACTTTAAAATTTTTATTATCTCCTCTTGTGCATCTCTTCCTTCTTTGAAGATTGACAAAAGTGGATAGCAGTGGCAAAGTCCCTCGCCCACAATTATTTTATACTTTATGCCATAATTTTTTAGGGCTTTCTCAAATAGTGGGGCAATGGCATAGATTACTTCCCTTGATCCAAAGTAGAGGTAGGTCATGGGGAAGTCCTTAAAGTTTCCCCTAAAGGGATAGAGCATGTAGTCTGGTACAGCTTTTCCCTTTGTCATAATATTTTTTGCAGTTTCAAAATATTTATAGTCAACTATAATATCTTTTTCGTTTAATTTTTTAAGATTATCCATGTCAAGCTCTTCACATAGACAGCCACCTGGGGAAGACGCGATTATTTCTTTTGGCATCCTTATGTCCAACTTGTTTTCGTTTATGTAAAGGCAAATTCCAAGAGCAAGGGAGGCTCCAGATGAAAATCCAATAAGAGAAAGGGGCTCTTTATCTTCTTCATTGTAGGTTCTTGTCATCTCTTCATAAACTTTTACCGTTGAAGCATAAGCCTTTACTATGCTGTTTTCTATGCAAAGTGGATAGAAGTAAAACCAGACATCCTTCCCCGTCTCGTGGCAAATTTTTTTCGCAAGATTTAAATCTCTCTTGTCGGGATTTGTTATGTAGCCGCCGCCAAACAAGTATAAAATAGCCCCAGCCTTTTTATTTTTTGAGTGAAGAATGATTAGTCTTTGGGACAAAAATATTTTATCTTCAAAATAAAGATCCTCTTCATCAAAAACTTTAAAGCTTGGCTTTTGATTTTGCCTTCTGGCATAATTTAAAATTTTGTCCTCTGGAAGTAGAAATATTTTTTTAAGTCTAATTAATTTTACAAATTTTTCAAGAATTTTATATGTAAAGCTCATGGCGACCTCCCTATTTTCAAGGCGATTTTATCACTTTGAGAAAAAGAAATTTATAAAAAACTTGGCGTAATTTATTTAATTTTAAAGAAATACATCTTGCAAGCAAAAGGTGCACCTCTAATAGTTTTCTACTACATCATAAATTAGAAAAATTAATCCACCAAGAGTGTTTTTTTATATTGAAATAGATTTAAAGAAGCCCTTGTGATAATATAAATGTATATGGAGGTGTTTACATGGATACCAGTCGACCCTGGAAAAATGTATTAGTCTATGCGATAAAGGAAGATCTAAAGATTTAGCAAGAGCTAAGTCTATTTAAGTATGCCTCTTTACCGCCTAGACAGCGGCTTTTTTTATGCAAAAATTTAAGGAGGCTTTATGAAAAATTACAATAGAGAAGAATTACTAAAGACACAAGAATTAATCAACAGGATGGACCCTGTTGATATCGCAGAAAAACTAGAAGACCTACCAAAGGAAGAAGTTGCCATTTGGATAAAACTTTTGAACAAGGACCTCTTGGCAGATGCCTTTTCACTTTTGCCAAGGGACAAAAAAATTGAGATAATGGGTTCTCTTTCCCAAGAAAAAATCATGTCCCTTATGAAGGATTTGGAAGAAGATGAACTTGTAGATACCTTGCAAGAATTGCCAGCCAACATGGTTAGAAAGCTAATGAATCACTTCATCGAAGAAGAGAGAAGACCAGTCATCAATGAACTTTTGGGCTATCCACAAGAGTCCGTTGGTTCAATTATGTCCGTTGGCTTTATCTTTGTAAAGAAGACGGCGACTCCAACTGAGGCACTGGAAAAAATAATTCACTCAGAACTTGATGCAGATAGACTGGAACAAGTTTGGGTCACAAATGAGTCCCTAGTCCTCATAGGCTATGTGAACCTAGCCGACCTTCTTCGTAACAGAAATAAAAATATTGAAGAATTTATGCACCCAATAAATTCCAGCGTCTATGCCACAGATGACCAAGAAGTTGTTGCTAAGCTAGCCTTTAAGTATGACCTATCAGAAATACCTGTAACAGATTCTGAAGGTAGACTTGTTGGTATAGTTCCTGTAGAATGGGCTATCGACGTAATGCACGAAGAATACGAAGAAGACCTTGCAAATATCCATGGTATTAGCGAATCTACACCAGAACACTATTGGGACAAGTCAGTTTTTAGACTTGCAAAAGATAGAACAATGTGGCTAATAATTTGCCTTGTGACGGCAACCTTTACTAGCTTTATAATAAAAAGATACGAAGCACTTTTAGCATCAAGCGTAGCGCTCGCAGCCTACATTCCCATGCTAATGGACTCAGGCGGAAATGCAGGAACACAATCATCTACCACAATAATTCGTGGGATTTACACAGGCGAAGTTGAATTTAAAGAATTTTTTGCAGTAATGTTTAAGGAACTTCGCATTGGGCTTATAGTTGGGGCAATACTTGTAGTAGTAAATATAGTTAGAATGTCCATCCTTGATACAGTTAATTTTGGAGTGACACTTACAGTTTCTATTACACTGCTAACGACTATAGTTTTGTCAAAGATGATAGGCGGAATACTTCCACTAATAGCAGAAAAACTAAAAATTGACCCAACAATTATGGCTGGTCCACTTATCACAACTATAGTAGATACCCTCGTTCTCTTCGTATATTTCGAAGTGGCAACTATGTTAATAGGTGTTTAAAATATTGAAGTCAAAAATTTTTTACTGACTAAAAACTATGGAATAAATTATGGTTATAAATTATATAGAAAAAATATTTAAATCGCGGTACTTATGTATCGCGTTTTTTTTGGTGAAAATAAAAAAAAGAGACCCTTACGGATCTCTAAATTTTAAAATTTTTAGTTGTTATGTACCTATAGCTTCATATCTCTTAAATTAAGCATTTTAACCTTTAGCACTTAGCTACTTCAAATGAGATACTTTGCTACCTTTCCCTTGCGGGATAAATTAAAACTCTTCATTGGAATCACCTTTTCTTAGTTACCAATTTTGTTTTCTCTAGCTAGCTTAACTATAGTATAATGCATGAGTGCATTTTTGTCAATGTTTTCCTAAAAATTTTTTATCTTTTTTAAATTTATTTTTTTCTCGTCAATTTTTCCTTCATTGAGGGCATTGTTTAACTCAATAATTGTTTGATTTGCAGAGTTTAGAGAGCCAATCTTTATTATATAGTTCTTTGATTCCTCTCTACCCTTAATCATAATTTCTTCGTCCTTGGACTTGGAAATAGATTTCATGTTTTCATAGGGGAAGTAATAGTTGCCAATTACTAGTCCCTTGTCGTAGGATCCTACAAGTGTTCCTAGCCTGTCTTTTCCATCTCTAAAGGATGATCTCTTAGAAATTTCGTATATATCTGTTTCTTTTTCTTCTTTTTTAGGGAATTTTCCATTTTGCATGTTGTATAGGAATAGTAAAAATAGTCCTATTAAAAAAAATGGATTTGCCAAAGCATTTATTATTTCCACATTTCTTAGATATATTTGTTGCAAGAAATATATATTTACAAAAATTAAAAATCCTATGTAGACGATAATATTTATATAATAAGTCCTCTTTCTTATTTTTAAGCCGGGAAGTTTTAAGATTTTATTGAATTTTGTAGAAAAATCCACTGCAGTCATTATAAATAGGTAGTTAATTATTGCCCAAAGTATGGAATACATTATACTTGCTTGTCCCAATTGTGACTTCATTCCTGATAAGTGAAAGCCAAAGGGTATTAGGATGGAAACAGCGAGAATTATGTTTTGTAATTTTTTATTCAATTTTTGCTCCTTTCTCATTAAAATAATCCCTCCTGGGATTATTATTCGTCATATTTATTTAAGCCATATTTTTCTATTACAGATATTATTTTGTTGGCATAGTTGGGGTCTGTTGCATAGCCGCCTTCTTGAATATACTTTGCTGCATCCCTGTAGTCCTTGGCAGTTTTTACTTTTGCATACCTCTTTGCAGTGGAAAGAAGTTTGGCGTAGTGGTTAAAGGACTCACTCTTTGAAGAATATTTTTTAAAAGACTCCATGTACCTTCCACTTTGCCCTTCCACATATTCTTCTGTCTCGAAGACTATACCGTCGCCCTTTTTCACTGCCTTTATGCCAAAATAGTTGTTGTAGTCTCGTGAAAGCTCAGACCTTCCCCAGTTGCTTTCAAGAATTGATTGTGCAATCATTACTGAAGGGAAGAGATCATTTCTCTTGGCAACTCTAACTGCCAATTTTGCACTATCTTCAATATAATTTTCTCTGTAATTTTCTTCTTCTAATCTTTTTCTTTCTTGCGACCTATTTATGAAAAAGCTCATTACAAAAATAATGGCAAGAAAGCTTAGGATGATTACAAGACAGCCGCAGCCAATTTTTTTAATTTTCATTTTTCACTTCTTCATAAAGTTTGCTTATTTTTTTGTTTAAAATTGGGTGAAAATAATTTGGAATTAGTTCATTTAGTGATTCCAAAACAAATTCACGGTCTGCAATATAGGGATGAGGCACTACTAATTCGTCAGTAAAGATAATTTCTCTATCGATAAATAAAATATCTAAGTCAATTGTCCTTTCGCCCCATTTTTCGTGTCTAACTCTACCTAAATCAAGTTCTATCTTTTGCAAAATGTGAAGTAGGTCAAGTGGGTCTTCGAAAGAAGATACTTTTACAACTGTGTTTAAAAAGTCGCCTTGGTCAGTTTTGCCCCAAGCCTTAGTCTCTATAATACTTGCCTTTTCTAGAATCTTTAAGCCTTCCTCTTCCATCATTTCAAGGGCGCTTTTTATATATCCTTCTCTATCGCCAAGGTTTGTGCCAATGCCTATATAATAATTTCTTCTCTTTTTCTTGCAGCTAACTGATGCTGTGTCTAGGGGCAAATTTATTGGTGCCCAAGGTTTTTTTATAGTGACTTCAACTGTCTCTGCAATTTCATAAGTGTCAAAAATAAATTTTGTAAGCTTGTAGGCAAGAGTCTCGATTAAGTCTTCAGTTTCATTGGCAAATAGGTCGTAAAGCTGGTGGGATAATTTTCCATAATCTATGGATTCATCCAAATTTTTTTCTATTGCACATTTTCTAAAGCTCAGTCCAATTTCTGCACTTATTAAAAATTTTTGTCCAAGTTTTTTTTCTTCTCCAAAAAGTCCATGATTTGCATAAACTTCAAGGTCTTTTATCTTGATAAAATCCATAATTCTCCCATCAATATTTTATTTCGTGATTTTTCTTTTCATAGGACCAATTGCATTCATCATAGGCAGGGCACCTAAAGCAAGGTCTTGACAGCTTGTCTGCCCTATAAAAAATATTAAAAAATTCGTCTTCTGCAGCATCCTTAGTCCTGTGATAAGAAATGCAGCTTAAAATTCTATTTTTTTCTTCAAGAGAAAAATCTGTAATTTCTAAAATTTCTCTTGCTATATCCACTGATCCTATGGCATGGTTTATGCCTTCCTTTATCTCTAGAACTCGTCCCAAATCGTGAAGGAGGGCAGTGGCATAAATCATGTCCTTATCTACATCCACATCTTCTTCTAATTTTAATATATAGCAAATTCTAGCCACAGATATAAAATGTTCATAATTGTGCCTGCAAAAAAATCTGTCTCTTTCAAGGTATTCTAATTCATTTAAATAGTCCCTGTAAATTTTACTTAAAACTATTTTGTTTGTATTTTTCACTTGAATTCAATTAACCTAAAAGCTTCTTGCTTTTGTTTTTCATCAGTTTCTAAAACTCCTCTGGCTACAGCTGTGACAGTCTTTGAGCCAGGTTTTTTAACTCCTCTCATGTTCATACACATGTGCTCAGCTTCAATTACAACTAAAACTCCCTTTGGCTCAAGATATTTCATCATGGCATCTGCAACTTCAATGCTAAGTCTCTCTTGAAGTTGTGGTTTTTTTGCATAAGTTTCTACAGTTCTTGCAAGTTTAGAAAGTCCTGCAACCTTTTGGTCTGGAATATAGGCGATGTGTGCCTTGCCATAAAAGGGAAGGAAGTGATGTTCGCACATTGAGTAAAAGTTTATGTCCTTTACTACAACTATATTGTCTTCAGTGATTTCAAAAGTTTTTGAAAGATGTTCTTCAGCAGTCTTGCCAATTCCAGCAAAGACTTCTTCATACATCCTTGCAACTCTTGCTGGAGTTTCAACTAGACCTTCTCTAGTTTTGTCTTCTCCAATTGCTTCGATTATCATTTCTACAGCTTTTTCAATTTTTTCTTTATCCATTATAATCTCCTCATGGGTTCCTTTTATTTATAAATTTATAAATTTTATTATAACACATTGGTCTTAACATTTATATTAAATACCCACAAATTAGCGATTGTAATAATTTAATCAGGTTAATATTATCATTAATTTACAATTTATTTATAATTTGATACAATATTTGCCGAGGTGTAAGATGAAGAAATTACTTCTATACTTATCTGCTGCCCTAATCTTTCTCTCAGCTCCCCTAAATGTAGTTGCTGTAGATGGTGTGGCAGTAGAAAATGCAAATACAAATGTAACAGCTCAAGAAGTTGATCCAAATACAATTAGAAATCAAAACTTTTTAGTGCCAACTAAAGAGGGTGTGCAAAAGGCAAACCAATATGAGGCAGACAAAATTAAAAAATTGGAAGAAGTTCCCTTGGAGGGACTTACTAAGTCCTATCTCTTGGGAGATTATAAGTCTGGCGAAATTATAGACGGCTACAACTTAGATGAAGTTCGTGCAATGGCATCCACTTCTAAACTCGTTTCCATCTTTGTAGTCTTAGATAAAATTGAAGAGGGAAAAATCTCACTAAATGATGAGGTGGAAATAGACCACGAAGTTGCATCCCTAATGGGCTCTTCCTTTAAACTAAAGGAAGGGGACAAGGTTAGCGTCGAAAAACTAATAAAGGCATCAATGGTTGTCTCAGGTAACGATGCAATAACAGCCCTTGCAAAATATATTGGCGGCTCAACAGAAGGCTTTGTCAAGATGATGAACGACAAGTGCGAAGAACTTGGACTAAAAAATGCCCTCATGATAAATCCAACTGGACTCACTAATTATGAAATTATCGAATACAACAAGATGACTACCAGAGAAATGTTTAAGCTTGCAAGAGAACTTTTGAAGGTCCATCCTGAAATTTTAAAGTACACAAGTATTGAAAAAATAGAAGAGCCTGACAGAAATTTTATTGAGTACAACACAAACCCTGTCCTTGGCATTGTGCCTGAAGTGGACGGTCTAAAAACTGGCTACACAAATGCAGCAGGCAGGTGTGTAATTTTGACAGGTCTTGAAAAGGGCGTTGAAGACAAATCAAAGGACATGAGGTTAATTTGTATAACAACTGGTTCAAATTCCGATTTCGAAAGATTTGTGGCTTGCAAGAGACTAATCACAAGTGGCTTTGAAGGCTACGGCTATAATGCAGTGGGCGACACAAGTAAAGAAGTGAGGACCATTGAAGTCCTTAACTCTCAAGATGAAAACATACCAGTCTATCAAAAGGAAGTGGGATATGTTCTCTCAAAGTCTGACGAAAAATTAAAAGAAATTGTAAAGATTGACGAGGACTTAAAGGCTCCCCTAGAAGCAGGCACAAGCGTTGGGAAAATTTCTTTTTATAAAGATGACGACTTAATTTATGAAAGTGATTTAATAATTAAGGACAAAGTCTATGAGAGAGGATTTCTCAACAAATTTAAAAGAGTCTTCGAAGAAATTTTTGTCAACATGGAAAAAGCAGCATAAATTTTAGGTTTAATTTTAAACTTAGGATAAATTTAAAAAAGTTAATAAAAAATAGAAGTGTCACAAATAATTGACACTTCTTAAAATTTTTTATACAATTATTTTATAGGTCTACGTAGCTCAGTAGGATAGAGCACACGCCTCCTAAGCGTGGGGCCGGAGGTTCGACTCCTCTCGTGGACGCCACAAATCACTTGCCAAGGGCAGGTGATTTTTTTTTCACAAATTTTTTTATTTCATAAAATTTTTTATTTCATAAATTTTTTTATTTTGCGAAAATTTTTCTTTAATCCTTATAAAGCTCCATTACATTTATTACTGGCACTTCATAGGGATGATTTTCTCTTATTATTTTCATGACTTCATCTAAATCTTTTTTTCTTATCCTAAACTCGACCTTATTTTCCAGGACATCTTCCACTTTTCCAAGACTACCTATGTAGGGGTTTGCTCCTTCTATGGGTCTAAAGTGACCTGTTACAGGTGTTTCGGCATAGCAAAAGTCATAATTTTCTTCTTTTAAAAATCCGCCTTCATTTACTTTTTCCATTAATTTTTTTGTATTTTCTCTCGGTATAAATACTTCTATTTTTAAAAATTCCATGATAAACCTCCCCTCTCTATATACCCAAACTTATTAAAATTTGTTTAAAGACATGGTATCTGGTTATAAATTAGTTAGGAGGGAAGATTATGATAAAACTTTTAATTAAAGTCCTAGTTAGTGGAATAGCAGTACTTATAACTTCTGCCTTATCACCAGGCATTCAAACAGATGGATATTCAACTGCAATTATGGCAGGTATTGTAATAGGAATTTTAGACTGGGCTATTAATAAATTCACAGGCATTGACGCATCAGCTTTTGGCAGAGGCGCCGTTGGATTTGTTGTTGCCGCTATAATTTTATTCATTACAGGCAAAATTGTAGACGGATTTACAGTATCAGTTCTTGGTGCTATTATCGGTGCTCTTATTCTTGGTATTGTAGATACTTTCTTACCAGTTGATAAAAAAACTATGTAATATAATTTTTAAGGCTCGATATAATCTCGAGCCTTTTTTTGTGGATAAGTGAGAAATTTTTAGGTTTTTTATAAAATTTTTAAGATTTTTACAAAAAGTTATCCACAATTTTTTGTTTTTATCTACATTTGTTAGTAATTGCTTGCCTTTAGCTTTAAATTCTATATTAAATTCAAATCTATTTGAAAAGTTTTTTTTAATTATAAAAGAAAGACCTATTATTACTTGAAGTTTAATCAAGCTAATAGGTCTTTAAAATTATTTATTTTCTTTTTCGTCAATTCTTTTAACTGAAACAGTTTCTATAACTCCACCAGTTGCCATTTTTACTATTTGGAAGAGGTATTCTCCATCCTCAACTATTACTCCAGCCCCTGCTTCTTCTGCATTCTTAATTAGAAGTGCTGTTACATAGCCTCCAAGTGTAGTTGAATCTCCTGGGTCTATATCAAAGCTATATTTTTTGTTGAGAATCTTAATAGGCGTTGAGGCAGAAAATTCATTATTTTCATTTCCTGATACATCCATATTAACTCCAGTGAGTAAAAATTTTCTAGTAGCAAATAAAACTGCAATTGCAACTGTAGCTATAAGTAAGTCCACCATATTGTCTGAATATACTAACATCTTTCTTGAAATTACAAGCAATATTAAGTGAATTATGTTTGTATCAGTATGTGCGATCATTAGCACTACAAATTCTATTGCTATTACTAATAAGAGTACATGGGAAAGAAAATTTTGAAATATTTTGTAGGAAAGTGTGGCATCACTTGTTATTATTTTAAAATAATATTTCAAAATATCTGGCACCGATATAATAACTCCAGCTATTAGCATAATGGACACAACTATTTCAAATATATTTACTAGTTTTAAAAGTGTAACTAGATACCTATTTCTGTTCATTATACCTCCATAGTCTTTACTAATTCTTTTTTCATTTTCTCTAAAACTTTCTTTTCTATCCTGGAAACTGTCATTTGTGAAATGTTAAGTTCCTTTGCAATGACAACTTGTGTCTTTTTATTAAAATATCTGTCTATTAAAACAGTTTTTTCCACTTCATCTAAATTTTCCATGGCTCTTTTGAAAAAGTCATTTGATTCAATTTTGTCGAAATATTTTTCTTCTACTCCAATTAGATCTGATAGGTTAACTTCACTTTCGTCTCCTGAATCATAAGTTATGTCAAGAGACTGTGGAGTGTAGACCTTTGATGCTTCCATAGACTCCATAATCTCTTCTGGAGTTGAATTTAAAAATTCTGCAATCTCATCAATAGTTGGAGTTTTTTGATATTTTTGAGATAGGGTTACAGTTGCATTTGCAATTTTTTTAGAAAGTTCTTGGATTCTTCTTGGAACTCTAATAGTCCATCCATTGTCCCTAAAATATTTTTTAATTTCTCCAATAATAGTTGGCGTGGCAAAAGAAGAAAACTCGAAACCCTTGTCTGGGTCATATCTCTGTATAGCATAGATTAAACCAATAGATGCAACCTGATAAATATCGTCGTAATCTATCCCCCTACCTGTATATTTTTTAGATAGGATTTCTGCAATATAGAGGTGCTCTTCTATTAAAATATCTCTTATTTCTTGGTCTTCAGTTTCGTGATATTCTTTGAAAAGTTCCTTTCTCTCTTCTTTTGTAAGCCTTCTATCTAAATTGTTGTATTCCTTTAAATTCATAACAAATCCTTACAATTTTTTTGATAAAATAAATGTATTTTCATTAAAATAACATTCGTCTACAAGAGAGTCTATAATCGTTTTTGCGAGGAATAATTTCTCACATGATTCTAGTTTTTCTTCTTCAATTTCACTTACACAAATTTTTATATTTTTTTCATCTTCTATTTCAAATACCAAGTCAATATGATCTTCTTCATTTAAATTATGTGCAATGTTTAAACTTTCTGTAACTGCCATTTTTAAGTCTTCAATCTCTTCAATATTTCTATTTAAAAGATTTAAGATTCCTGATAGCATAAGCCTTACTGTAGAAAAGTATTTTGCATCATTTGGTATTTGATATTTAAGCCTATCCATACTACCCCCTGATTTCAAACATATCTTCAAGTTTAGTTATCTTAAAGAGCTTTAGTATTGAATTGTTTAGATTTTCAATTACAATTTTATGACCGTCTTTTTCTATTTCCTTTAAGATGAAAATAAGTGAACCAAGACCTGTTGAGTCAAGATATTCCAAGTCACTGCAATCAAATAAAATATCTTTTTTGTCTTTTTCATAAATCTTTAAAGATTTTTCTTTGAATTTTTTTGTATTATATACATCAAGTTCTCCCTTGGGATATAAAACTAAAAATTCATCAGTATTTTTTGACTCTAATTTAAATTCCATAAAGCCTCCTAATCTCCAATATAGTTGGCAACAGCTACAACTTTAGCATCTGTCAAGTTCATAAGTTTAACCCCAGAAGTATTTCTTCCTTGAATTGAAATGTCCTCTGTCAAAATTCTAATAATAATTCCAGAATCTGCAATTATCATTACATCGTCTTCCTTTTCCACTACTGCAGCAGCAGCTACATCTCCAGTCTTCTTAGTAATTTTATAAGTTAGAAGTCCCTTGCCGCCTCTGTTTTGTGGTCTGTACTTAGCTATTTCAGTTAATTTTCCAAAACCATTTTCTGATATTACGAGAAGATACTTATCTTCGCAAACTAAATCAGATGAAACTACAATATCATCATCATCTAAATCAATTGACTTGACTCCCATAGAATTTCTGCCAGATTTTCTAACTTGTTCTTCATTAAATCTTATAGCAAGACCTTTTTTAGTTACAAGAATTACATCTTCCTCATTCTTAGTCAAATGAACATCAATTAACTTGTCGCCTTCATTTAATTTTATGGCAATTATTCCAGTTTTTCTAATGTTTTTATATTCCTTAAAAGGAGTTCTCTTAATAAGTCCCTTTTCTGTAACCATTAAGAAATTCATGTCAGGGTCATATTCTTCCACTGGAATTATTGAAGTAACTCTTTCACCTTCTTGAAGATCAAGTAGATTAATAATTGCAGTTCCCCTTGAAGTTCTTGAATCTTCTGGAATTTCATAAGCCTTTAACTTAAAGACATTTCCTAAAGATGTGAAGAATAAAATCATATCGTGAGTTGATGTGACAAAAAGTTCTTTGACAAAGTCTTCGTCTCTCATATTTCCAGAGGAGACTCCTCTGCCGCCTCTCTTTTGTGGCTTATAAGTTCCCTCGCTCATTCTCTTGATGTAACCAAATTGAGTAAGAGTTATTACGACATCTTCTCTCTTAATAATATCTTCCATTTCGATATCAGTTCTGTCGTGAGAAATTACAGTTCTTCTAAGATCACCATACTTTGTTTTTATTTCAAGAAGTTCTTCTTTTATGACATTCATAAGTACATCGTTATTTTCCAAAACTTCTTTAAACCATTTTATGTCTGCCTTTAGCTTTTCATATTCGGCTTCAAGTCTTTCTCTTTCAAGTCCTGTAAGTCTTCTGATTCTCATATCCAAAATAGCTTGAGATTGTGCATCAGATAATTTAAATTCTTGGTAGAACTTTTCCTTTGCTTCATTGTCATCTTTAGATGACCTTACAATTTTTATGATTCTGTCAATATTATCTAGGGCTATAAAAAGTCCTTCAACTATGTGAGCTCTCTTTTCAGCCTTGTCTAAGTCGAACTTTGTCCTTCTAGTTACAACTTCAACTTGGTGGTCCACATAATATCTTATGATTTCCTTTAAATTTAAAACTTCTGGTCTTCCATTTACTAGGGCAAGATTTATAATTCCAAAAGTTGTTTGCATTTGTGTATTTTTATAGAGCTTATTTAAAACAACTTCTGCATTGGCATCTCTTTTTAGTTCAACAATTATGTTGATGCCCTTTCTATTTGAAGCATCTGTTATATTTGAAATTCCGTCAATTACTTTATTTTTTGCAAGGTCAGCAATTTTCATAATTAGAGCAGATTTATTTACTTGATAAGGAAGTTCTGTAATTACAATTTTTTCACGATTGTTTTTAAAACTCTTTACTTCTGCAATTGCCCTTACAGTTATTTTTCCTCTGCCAGTTTCATAGGCTTCCTTTATTCCTTCAGTTCCCATAATTTGAGCACCTGTAGGAAAATCTGGTCCCTTGATTATTTCATTTAATTCAGAAATGGAAATATTGTCGTTGTCAATATAGGCTATAATCCCATCAATGGATTCATTCATATTGTGGGGAGCCATATTTGTAGCCATACCTACGGCTATACCAGAAGAACCATTTACTAAAAGATTTGGAAATCTAGATGGAAGTATTGTTGGTTCATTTTCGTTTTCGTCAAAGTTTGGAACAAAGTCAACTGTGTCCTTGTTTATATCTCTTAGCATTTCTTCTGCAAGCTTAGTCATTCTTACTTCTGTATAACGCATAGCTGCAGCGCCGTCGCCATCAATATTGCCAAAGTTTCCTTGTCCATCAACTAGTGGATATCTTGTGTTAAAATCTTGTGCAAGTCTTACTGTTGCTTCGTAAATAGATGAGTCACCATGAGGGTGATACTTACCCATTACATCCCCAACAAGTCTTGCTGACTTTCTGTAAGGTCCACCTGATGCAAGGTTAAGTCCTTGCATGCCGTATAAAATTCTTCTGTGAACTGGTTTTAGTCCATCGCGTACATCAGGAAGTGCTCTTGCAACTATTACAGACATTGAATAATCGAGGTAAGAAGACCTCATCTTTTTATTAATATCTACATCAAGTATTCCTGATTCTATAAATTTATTTTCAGTCATCTTTCACCCCTATGCATCTATATAATCTGCATAAATTGCATTTTCTGTTATAAAATCTCTTCTTGGCTCAACATCAGTTCCCATTAAAATTGAGAAAGTGTCATCAGCTTCAGATAAATCATCTATATTTACCTTCAAAAGAAGTCTGTTGTCTGGGTTCATAGTGGTTTCCCAAAGTTGTTCTGGGTTCATTTCACCAAGACCCTTATATCTCTTAATATTTATCTTTGCGTCCTTGTATTCTTTAAGGGCAAGTCTAAGTTCCTTTTCATTGTGACAGTATCTAAGGATTTTAGTTCCCTTTTCTATTCCATAAAGTGGAGCTTGAGCAACATATACATGTCCTTCCTCTATGAGAGGCTTCATGTATCTAAAGAAGAAAGTCAAAAGAAGGGTCATAATATGGGCACCGTCCACATCGGCATCGGTCATGATTATTATCTTGTCATACCTTAGCTTATTTATGTCAAATTCTTCTCCAATTCCTGTTCCAAAGGCTGTTATCATGGCACGAATTTCAGATGAATTGAGCATTTTATCTAGTCTTGCCTTTTCAACATTCATAATCTTTCCTCTTAGGGGAAGTATTGCTTGGTAAGCTGAATCCCTGCCGTCAGTAGCAGAACCACCGGCAGAATTACCTTCTACTAGGAATATTTCATTTTTTCCTGGATCATCATTTTGACAGTCTTTAAGTTTGCCAGGAAGAGTCATGGACTCAAGATTATTTTTCTTTCTAGTTAAGTCTCTTGCCTTTCTAGCAGCTTCTCTTGCTCTTCTTGCTGAAAGAGCCTTGTCTAAAATTTGTTTTCCAACTTTTGGATTTTCTTCCAAGAAAACTGCCAAGTCTTCAGATAAAACTGAATCGACAATTCCTCTAGTTTCTGAATTTCCAAGTTTTGCCTTAGTTTGTCCTTCAAATTGTGGATCAGTAAGTTTTACACTTATTACTGCAGAAATTCCTTCTCTAACATCTTCACCAGAAAGATTTTCTTCTTTTTCCTTAATAATATTATTTTTTCTGCCATAATCATTTAAGGTTCTAGTAAGAGCAGACCTAAAGCCTGAAAGGTGACTTCCACCTTCTTCAGTATTAATATTATTTGCAAAGGAAAGCACAACTTCTGAGTAAGAATCTGTGTATTGAATTGCAATTTCTACTGCTGTTTCTTCTCTAATTTCATCTATATAAATAATTTCATCGTGAATTGCCTTTTTCTTTTTATTTATAAATTCAACAAAGGATTTAATTCCTCCTTCATAGTGGTAAACTTCATTTAATTCTTTTCTCTCGTCAATAAATTCAATTTTAATGCCCTTATTTAGAAAAGCCATCTCTCTAAATCTTTTAGAGAGAACTTCGTCAGAAAATTCTACAGTTTCAAAGATAGTATCATCTGGCTCAAAATAAATTGTTGTACCAGTATCATCTAATTTAGTTTCTCCAATTACTTCAAGTTCACTTTTTCTTATGCCCTTGGAAAATTCTTGTCTGTATATTTTTCCATCTCTTTTAACAGTTGCAACTAATTTATTGGAAAGAGCATTTACTACAGATACACCTACACCGTGAAGTCCACCAGAAACTTTGTAGGCAGAGTTGTCAAATTTTCCTCCTGCGTGAAGAATTGTAAGTACAGTTTCTACTGTAGATTTGCCAGTTTGTGGATGTATAGCAACTGGAATACCTGAACCATTATCAGAAATTTCTACACTTCCATTTTTATTAATTTTAATTATTATGTGATCGCATATGCCGGCTAAAGCTTCATCTATTGAGTTATCTACAACTTCATAAACTAGATGGTGCAAGCCTCTTGGTCCAGTAGAACCAATATACATCCCAGGTCTTTTTCTAACGGGATCTAATCCCTCTAAGACCTGTATGTCCGATGCGTCATAATGTCTTTTGTCCTTTGCCATTTTATCTCCTATTCTAATACATTACTTTACCTTCACTTATTTTATAAAAATTTGCATCAACTGATTTTAAAAAGTCATCAGTTTCTGTAGTAGTAATAAAGGTCTGTAAATCTTTTAATGAATGTAATAAATACCTACTTCTATTGGAATCAATTTCTGAAAAAACATCATCTAAAAGAAGAAGAGGTTTTATTTTATATAAATCTTTAATTAAATCTGCTTCAGCTAATTTTAAACTAAGTACAATGCTTCTCTGTTCACCTTGGGAGCCATAACTCTTAGAAGAAAATTTGTTGATCTTAAAATCTAAATCATCTCTGTGAGGACCAATAGTCGTGTATTTTTTTTCTATGTCCTTTGGAAGAGAATCCTTCATTAGTTTTAAATAACTTTCCATAAGTTCTCTTTCATCTACTAAAACTGGAACTGTGGAAAGATAGGTTATATTTAAATCATCGCCAGAAATTAATTTATAATGCTCCCTTGCAATTTCATTTAACCTCTTAATGGTTTTTAACCTCATGATAATGATTTTTGTGCCATTTTTTACCATTTCTCTGTCATACACATCTAAAAGATTTTTATCCATATTCATCTTAAGTAGTCTATTTCTCTCGAATAAAAGTCTTCTGTACCTATACATATAAAAATCGTAATTTAAATCGATATTTGACAGTAAATCATCTAAAAATTTTCTTCTTTCCTTTGGTGAATATTTTATAATATTGAGATCATCAGGATTAAAGAGGACTACAAACCTTGATTTTCTGTAATCCTTGGTGTTTACTTTTTCATCATTTATAAATAATTTTTTATTTTCAAACTTTGAAATTTCAACACGAAAGTCATCTTTATAATCGCCAGTATTAAATCTACTTATTATGCTAGAAGCATTCTCGTCAATATTTATGAGGTCTTTGTCCTTTGGATTTCTAAAGGAGTTTGCCCTTATAGACATATAAATTGATTCAATTAAATTTGTCTTTCCTGAAGCATTTAAACCATAAAGCACATTTATATTTTCACCAGGAATAAAATCTAAACTCTTGTAATTTCTGAAATTAAAAAGTCTTAGATATTTGAGTTTCATTTCTCACCAATTACAAATTCATTTCCTGCAAAGGAAATTTTGTCTCCCTTGTATAATTTTTTTCCTCGTCTAGTTTCTACTTCTCCATTTACTTTAACAAGTCCATCTAAAATCATAGTTTTTGCAAAGCCACCTGATTCTACAAGTCCTGTAAGTTTTAAGAGAGAATCTAGTTTTATAAATTCAGTGTCTATATTTATAGTTTCCATCTTTACCCCGCAAGTCTTACTGGAAGTACAAGATATATATAAGTCTCGTCTTCAGCTTCTGTAATTATAAGTGGGTTTACAGAATCTGTGAAATTAAGCACAATATCTTCTGATTCTAAAATTTTTACTCCATCTAAAACATATCTTGAATTAAAGGCAATATCTAAATTTTCATCATGTTCAGATGTCCTAACTTTTTCAAAAACATCACCAATTTCTGAATTACTTTTGATGTTAATATAATTTTCATTTACATTTAATTTTATAAGATTTGCCCTGTCTTCTCTTGCAAGAAGAGAAGCTCTTTCCACTGCAAGTTGAAATTCTCTCTTAGATACAGTAGTAGAAATTTTATTTTCATCTCTTAAAAGTGCACTGTAGCTAAAGAATTCTCCACTTAAAAGAGTACTATAAAATACAGTCTCATCAAATTTAAAGACTATATTATTTCTTGAAATGTTTAAGGCAACATCTATATCGTCATCAATTATTTTTACAAGTTCATTGAGAGACCTTGATGGAATTATAACTTTATTTTCTATTCCAGTTTCCTTTTCGAGCTTTTGAATTGCCATTCTAAAACCATCTAGTGCCACAAAGTTTATAAAGTTCTTCTTTATATCCATTAAAACACCTGTAAAGACAATTCTTGATTCGTCAGTTGAAACTGCAAAAGTAGTTTTCTTTACAATATTTTTTAAATCCTTAGCAGATATTAGTATCCTTATATCCTCTTCAACCTTTGGAAGATCTGGATACTCATCTGATTTTTGAGTAGAAATATTAAAAATAGAATCACCACATTTTAGGTTCATCATATAATTTTCTACGCTTATATTTATAATGTCATTTTCAAGTTTTCTGACAATATCCCCAAAGAGTCTGGAATTTATTACAATTTCTCCTTCTCTTTCAACTATGGCATTTAATTTTGTCTCTATACTTATCTCAGTATCCGTTGCCGTAAGTATTAAAGTATTATCCTTAGCTGTAATTTTTATACCTTCAAGAATTTGCATAGTTGTTCTTTGAGAAATTGCCTTTTGAACTATTGAAATATGTTTTGTCAGTTCTTTTCTGTTAACCTTTATTAGCATTTTTTCCTCCTAGAAAGTAGTATATTAATTAGTAATAGTAGTAGGGCTTGTGGATTTGTGTATAAGTCCCTCTAATCCATAAGATAAAATAAAATTTAATATTGATAAACTGTTGATAAGTTTTTAACTTATTATAAGTTATCAACAATTAAGATTTTATTTCTTTTATTAAATTTGTTATCTCAATTTTAAATATAGGATCATCATCTAAATCCTCTCTTATTTTATCGTAAGCGTGAATTACAGTTGAGTGATCACGACCACCAAATACATCGCCTATTTTTGGAAGACTCAAGTCAGTGAGTTCTCTAGTAATATACATTGCTATTTGCCTTGGATAAGCAATTGCCTTAGTTCTCTTTCTTGAATTTAAATCATCAATTGTAAGCCCATATTTTTTTGCAACTTCAGATTTTATAAATTCTGCAGTAATTTGTTTTTTTGCCTTAGTTTCGTAAATATCACGAAGAACAATGGCAGCAGAATCAACTGAAATTTCAGAATCTGTAAGTTTAGAATATGCCATTACTCGAGATAGTGCTCCTTCAAGTTCTCTAATATTACTTCTTACATTTTCTGCTATAAAATTCATAACTTCTTGGCTAACTTCAAAACCTTCTGAGTCTGCTTTTTTTCTCAAAATTGCAATTCTAGTTTCTAAATCAGGAGGTCCAATATCAACTACAAGCCCCCAGGCAAACCTTGAAATTAACCTTTCTTCAAGACTTTTAATTTCCTTAGGTGGTTTATCAGAAGTAAGTACAATTTGCTTGTTTTGCTCGTGAAGTTCATTAAAAGTATGGAAAAATTCTTCCTGAGTCCTATCTTTATCGGCAATAAATTGAATATCGTCAATTAAGAGAAGATCAACCTTCCTATACTTATTTCTAAAGTCCTCGTTCTTATTAGTTTGAATTGAATTAATAAGTTCGTTTGTAAACTGCTCACTTGTAACGTATAAAATTTTTTTAGTAGGATCTTGTTCTAGTACAAAATGTCCAATTGCGTGCATTAAATGGGTCTTTCCAAGTCCAACACCTCCATATATGAAAAGTGGGTTTGAAAAGGCATTTTGCGGATTTTCATAATTTTCAGAAACTGCAAGTGCTGCTGCATGAGCAAATTCATTGCTTTTGCCAACTACAAAAGTCTCAAAAGTATATTTTGGGTTGAGCCTTGAGACATTTAAAAATTTCTTATTTATAAGGCCTGCAGGATTTGTGTCACTTGCCTCATCTTCTGAAATAATGCTAATATCAAAATCAATTCCTGTAATTTCCTTTAATGCATCGCCAACTAAATCGAAATGTCTCTTGTTATTGGCAAGATAATCTCTTATAAAGGGTGATGGAACTGTAATTACAATTTTTTTATTGTCGTAGTCAATTGATTTTGGAAGCATTCTTGAAAACCAAGTGGAATATGTAACTTGAGACATAGATTTTTTTTCAAGTTCTTTTAAGAAAGATTCCCACATAGTGGAAAGTTCTTTGTCCATATTTCCTCCTCATTAACAAATACTCTTTGTTTATAATTTTTTTGTTTATAAGTAAATCTACATTTGTTAATAGACATGTGGATAAAAAATTATAAACAAGTAAATTTTAGTAAATTTGTTGATAAATTTATTTTAAAAATTGAAAATTTACTAATTTTAGAAAAATAAAAATAAAATTATCAACACTTTATCAACAGAATGTTAATAACTTTATTTATAAACAATTTTGTTTTTATCTACATACACTTCATATTTATCCACATATATTTTAACAAATAATGGCAGACTTATCAACAAGCTTGGATTTTGAAAGATTTTTTGTTTTGCTTATTTTTTCATATCATTAGTTATTATTTTATCGATATTTTATTGATAATACTTGACAACTTTCCCATTTGTAAATAAAATGATAAGGATAGAAAGAGGTGAGAACTTTGAAGAGAACTTTTCAACCAAAAAACAAACAAAGAAAAAGAGAACATGGTTTTCGTTCAAGAATGAGAACTAGATCAGGAAGAGCCGTTATAAAGGCTAGAAGAAGAAAGGGCAGAAAGAGACTTTCAGCTTAGGTTTTATAATGAAGGATTGTTATTTAAAAAAGAATAGTGAATTTCAGAGGGTTTATTCTAATAAGAAAATTTCTGGATCAAGATATATCACTCTTTTTACTGTAGAAAATAATAGAGATTATCCAAGGTTCGGCATAACTGTCACTAAAAAAGTTGGAAATGCAGTAAATAGAAATTTTGTTAGAAGAAGATTAAAACACCTTTTAAGGGAGAATTCTCATAAAATAAAATCAGGTTATGATTATGTATTCGTTGCAAAAAAGGATGCCAGTGAATCTGATTTTAAAGACTTTAAGAATTCTTTTTTTTCTGTTTTGAAAAGACAAAAGAAGATGATTAAATGAGTAAAATATGTATGTTATTAATAAGATTTTATCAAAAATTTATTTCCACATATCTTTTACCAGGAAGGCACTGTAGATTTACACCCACTTGTTCACAATACAGTTATGAAGCCTACGAGAAATATGGTTTTTTTAAAGGATCTTATCTAACTATTAGAAGGATTTTAAAATGCCATCCCTTTCATAAAGGCGGTTACGATCCTCTCATTTAATATTGGAGGAATTTATTAATGCATTTAATTAGTTCTATACTTGGCAGATTTGTAAAGCTCATCTATGATGGACTTGCTGCAGTTATGCCACAGGAACCAGCTCAAGTTTCATATTTTGCACTTTCAATTATTATTGCGACTATTATTATTAAGCTTTTTATTTTGCCACTTAACATTTCTCAAATGAAAAATCAAAAGAAAATGGCAAAAATTCAACCTGAGCTTAAGAGAATTCAAAAAAAGTACAAAAATGATCCGCAAACTTTAGCTGCAAAACAACAAAAGCTTTATAAGGAAAATAATACAAATGTTGCTGCAGGATGTCTTCCTATGATTATAACAATGGTTGTATTAATTGCTTTTTATAGAGTTTTTATAAACCCACAAACCTTTGCTTTTACAGACCCAGGTTTTTATGAAGCCATGAACAAGAATTTCTTCTATATAGAAAATATTGATCATGCAGATACAACTCTAATTATGCCAGTAATAGCTGCTGTTTCAACATTTTTAGTAAGTTTTATTACTACTAAAAACCCTGCTACTCAAGGTGCAGGTGCTGATCAAGCTAAGTCTATGATGACAACTATGATGGTTGTAATGCCAATTTTAATTTTTTCAATGGCGAGAAAATATGCAGCTGGTCTTGTTATTTATTGGACTGTTTCTAATATATTTTCAATAGTCCAACAGCTTATTACTAATAAGATTGTAGAAGAAGAGATTGAAGAAGTTGAGGTTAATGATAAGTAATGAATTATGTAATTAAAACGGGAAAATCCGTAGATGAAGCAGTAAGAGAGGCTCTAAAAGAATTAAATATTTCTAGAGAAAAAGCTGAAATTGAAATACTAGATGAAGGTCAAAAGGGATTTTTGGGACTTATTGGTTCTAAGGATGCCACTGTAAAAGTATGGCCAAGAGAAGATGAAACTAAAAGTATTTTAAATGAAATATTTAATGAAGAAATTGAAACAGAGAAGAGCCAGGAAGCAGTTCACGAAGATGTTGAACTTGAAATCGAAAACAATGAAGTTTCCACTGAAGAAGTACAAGAAGTTATTGATGTAGAAGAAGGCACAAAGAGCATAGAAGAAGAAAACCAAGAAATTTTAGATGCTGCCAGAGAATTTATTTCAAAAATTCTTGATACTTTTGAACTTGAAAACAGCGTGGAAATGGAACTTAAGGATAATGTTCTAACTATTAATGTCAATGGAGATGAAAATAGACTAGGTATTTTAATTGGAAAAAGAGGTGTAACTCTTGATTCAATTCAATATATTTTAAATTTAATAGTCAATAAAAAATCTTCAAGATATATTAGAGTCAATTTAGATTCTAGTGGTTATAGAGAAAAGAGAAAAGAAACTCTTATAAATCTTGCAAAGAAAATGGCTAATAAGGTAACAAAAACTGGTAGGTCAGTTAAACTTGAACCTATGAATTCTTATGAAAGAAAAATTATCCACACAGCCTTGCAAGATTATGAAGGAGTGCTTACACACTCTGAAGGTAAAGATCCTTTTAGAAAAGTTGTAATTCAAAAGGAAAGAAAATATTAAAAAGAAAATATTTATGAGGGCTTTATTTTAAAAGCCTTCTTTTTTATTTCCTTTAATTGTAGTAATATAGTTTAAAAGGACTGATTTTATGGGAAATTTAAATGATACTATTGCTGCAATTTCTACTGCAATTGGCGAAGCTGGTATTGCCATTGTAAGAATGAGCGGCGACGATTCAATAAATATAATAGATAAGATTTTTGTGTCTGCAAGTGGAACTAAGATGGCAGAGGCTGAAAACAGAAAATTTTTGTATGGTCATATATGTGACGGTGACAAAAAAATAGATGAGGTTTTAGTTGTTAAGATGAAGGGACCTCACTCCTACACGGCAGAAGATATTGTAGAAATCCACTGTCATGGCGGCGTCGTTTCTGTGAAGAGAATTTTAAATTTAATTTTATCTAAGGGCGCAAGGCTTGCTGAAAAGGGCGAGTTTACTAAGAGGGGATTTTTAAATGGAAGGATTGATTTAACCCAAGCTGAAGCTGTAATTGACCTTATTAAAGCCAAGACAGACATTTCCTTTGACCTTGGTTTAAATCAACTTGGTGGTGCCTTAAGCGAAGTTTTAAATAAGTTAAAGGATGAACTTGTTTCCATGCAGGCTCTAATTGTGGCAAACATCGATTTTCCTGACGAAGATATAGAAGATGCTGCCTATAACGACCTCCTCGACAGAAGTAATAAGATTTTGGAAAAGATGGATAAGCTTCTTGAAAATTCTAAAAACTCTAGGCTGTTGAGAGACGGCATAAACACAGTAATTCTTGGCAAGCCAAATGTTGGCAAGTCTTCTCTTTTAAATGGTCTATTAAAGTACGATAGGGCGATTGTAACAGACATTGCAGGAACAACGAGAGATGTAATTGAAGATTACATCAACTTAGATGGAGTTCTCTTAAAAATTTCTGACACTGCAGGTATTAGAGAGACTGAGGATGAAGTTGAAAAAATTGGCGTAAATATTGCCAGGGAAAAGTTAAAGGATGCAGATCTTGTAATTGCAATTTTTGATATTTCAAGAGACTTTGACCAAGACGACAAGGAAATTTTAAAATTAATTGAAAATAAAAAACATATTATCATTTTAAACAAGGACGACTTAGAACAAAAGATTTCTGATGATGAAATCGAAAAATATTTTAAAGATGATTATTTGAGACTTTCAGTTATGGAAAATGAATCTGTTATGAAGGTGGAAAAACTCATTATAGATTTGTTTTTTGATGGAGAGCTTCAAATTTCCTCCGATACGGTGCTTTCTAATTTAAGGCATATAAATGCATTAAGGGAAGCAAAAAAAGAGCTTTTAGGGGTAAATGAGAGCCTAAATAAAAGGGTGTTTTTAGATTTAATTGAAGTTGACCTTGAAAATGTAATTGCTCACATTTCTGAAATAACAGGAACAATTACTACAGAAGATATTTTGGACAGAGTATTTTCTGAATTTTGTATAGGAAAGTAGGTAAAGATGTCAGATATTAAATATTTTGAAGCTGGAGATTTTGACACAGTAGTAATTGGGGCAGGTCACGCAGGCAGTGAAGCTGCTCTTGCCTCTGCAAGACTTGGTGCAAAAACTCTTTTATTATGTATAAACTTGGATTCAATTGCACAAATGAGCTGTAACCCAAACATTGGCGGCACAGGCAAGGGACACCTGGTGCGTGAAATCGACGCCCTTGGCGGAGAAATGGCAAAAAATATAGATAAGACTTTTATCCAATCCAGGATGCTTAATACTTCAAAGGGTCCAGCAGTTCACTCACTTAGAGTTCAAGCCGACAAGAGAAAGTATCATGAAGAGATGAAGAGAGTTTTGGAAAATGAAGATAATCTTTATCTTGTGCAAGACGAAGCCATTAGAATTTTAAAAGATGGCAATAAAGTTACTGGAGTATTGACTAAAAATGGCGCAAAATACAAGACAAAGTGCGTCGTAATTTGCTCTGGAACTTATCTAAGATCAAGGATATTTATGGGAGAAGTAAATTATTCTTCTGGTCCAAGTGGCTTCGGTCCAGCTAATTATCTTTCAGAAAGCCTTGAAAAAGATTTTGGAATGAAGCTTAGAAGGCTTAAAACTGGTACTCCTGCAAGAGTTTTGAGAAAATCAATAGATTATTCAGTCATGACAGAACAACATGGAGACGAAAAAATTGTTCCCTTTTCTTTCTTAAACATAGATAAGGAATATGACATTGACCAAGAGCTTTGTTATCTAACTTATACTACAAAAAAATGCCACGACATTATAAGAGAAAACATTGGAAGATCAGCCTTGGCACTTGGCGACATTGAGGGAAAGGGTCCCAGATACTGCCCATCAATTGAAGATAAGGTAACAAGATTTGCAGATAGAGATGCCCATCAAGTTTTTATTGAACCAGAAGGACTTACAACTGATGAGATGTATATTCAAGGAGTTTCCTCTTCCCTACCAGTAGAAATTCAACAAGAATTTTATAAAGAAATAATTGGAATGGAAAACTGCAAAATTTTAAGACCTGCCTATGCCATTGAATACGACGCAATTGACGCAACTCTATTAAAGAGAAGCTTGGAGCACATGGACTATGATGGACTATTCTTCGCTGGACAAATAAATGGTTCTAGCGGCTATGAAGAAGCTGGATGCCAAGGAATTGTGGCAGGTATAAATGCAGCTTTAAAAGTTCAAGGAAAAGAACCCTTTGTATTAGATAGATCAGAGGCTTACATTGGAGTTTTAATAGATGATTTAGTTACAAAAGGAAGCCTTGAACCTTATAGAATGATGACTTCAAGAGCAGAATATAGACTTACACTAAGGCAGGACAATGCCGACTTGAGACTAACTCAAAAAGGAAGAGACATTGGACTTGTAGATGATGAGAGATATAAAGCTTATCTCTACAGAAAAAATGCAATTGAAGAAGAAATTGCTAGAATTAAAAAGATTCAAATTAACCCAACTGCAGAAAATAACAGAATTCTGGAAAGCCTTGGTTCAACTGAAACTCAAAACTCCTTCTCACTTTATGAGCTCATAAAAAGGCCTGAGCTTGACTACAAAAAGCTAGAAGTTTTTGACAAAAATAGACCTTTTGTCCGCTATGATGTAATAAGAAATATTGAAATAGAAATAAAATACGAAGGCTACATCAAGAAGCAAGAAATACAAATTAAACAATTTAAAAAACTTGAAAATAAAAAGCTTTCAAAGGATATTGACTATAAAAATATGGACGGACTTAGAATAGAAGCGAGAGAAAAACTTTCAGACATAAGACCAGAATCAATTGGTCAAGCATCGAGAATAACTGGAGTTTCGCCAGCGGATATAAATGTACTTTTGATACACCTTGAACAAATGAGGAGAAAAAATGTTAATTGATTACATGGGAGATTTCGGTCTGGACACGAAAAACATTGATAAATTTGAAAAATATAAAGAATTAATTCTCGAGTACAACAAGCATACCAATCTCACGAGGATTACTGAAGAAGATGATTTTAATGTAAAGCATTTTTTGGACTCACTTAGTCTATTTAAGACTGGTTTATTTGATGGAGATAAAAAAATCATAGACATTGGAACTGGTGCAGGCTTTCCGGGAGTTCCCTTAAAGCTTTACAATGAAGAATTGGACATAACTTTACTTGATTCTCTCAGAAAGAGGATTGATTTCTTGAATGGAGTGATAGAAGAGCTTGGCCTTACAAAGATAAAGGCAATTCATGCAAGGGCAGAAGAAATTGCAAGGACAGAAGATTATAGAGAACAATATGACCTTGCAGTATCAAGAGCTGTCGCAAACTTATCAACCCTTACAGAATATGCCATGGGCTTTGTAAAAGTTGGTGGATATTTTATTTCTCAAAAAGGTCCGGAGTATGAAGATGAATTAAAAAACGCAAAAAGAGCCATAGAAGTAATGGGAGGAGAAGTTCAAAATGTCCTTCACACTCCCCTACCTAATGACATTGACCACTATATAATTGTCATAAAAAAGGTTAAACACACAGATAAAAAGTATCCAAGAGGCGGAGGAAAGCCAAGGAAGTCGCCACTATAATAAATAATATAAAGAGATTAAAAATGAATGCTCTACATAGAGCATGAAGGCAAAAATAAAAAATGCTCCATGTAGAGCCTAAATAAAAAATAAAAATGCTCCACGTAGAGCGAAGCTTCAAAATAATTTTTTGGAGCTTATTTTTTTGCTTAATCTTTCAAAAAAATTTCAAACATGGTATTATTAATAATATAGAAATGAGGTAAAAAATGTCTGTTGTAATTACAGTTTTTAATCAGAAAGGCGGAGTTGGCAAAAGCACCACCGTCATAAATTTAAGCTCAGCACTGGCTTTGAGAGGCAAAAAGACTCTTATAGTAGACATGGATCCTCAGGGTAATGCAACTTCAGGGCTGGGTCTATACGAGTTTCAAAATATGATTTACGACTTTGTCATTGACGAAGAGATTGATTCAATTTATAAAACTTCCTTTAATAAACTTGACATCATCCCATCTAGTGGAGAATTTGCTGGTGTGGAAATTGAACTTGCAAGATACGATGATTGGCAATACAAGTTGAAGAAGATGATAGATAAAGTAAGAGACGACTATGATTTTGTAATCATTGACTCCCCTCCTTCACTGGGAATCTTATCTATGATGTCTTTAGTGGCAAGCGACAAAATACTCATCCCTGTGCAATGCGAGTACTATGCCCTTGAAGGAGTCTCACAACTCATGGATACAATCACTCTTGTGAGAGATAATTTTAATCCAAGTTTGACCATCTTGGGTGTTGTAATGTGCATGCACGATGGAAGGACTAACCTTGCCAATCAAGTTGTGGAAGAAGTGGAAAAATTCTTTAAGGACAAAGTTTTTAAAACTTTTATACCAAGAAATGTTAGGCTGGCAGAGGCACCAAGTTTTGGAATGAACATATTTGATTATGACAGCAAATCCAAGGGAGCAAAGGCTTATACAGATCTTGCCAAGGAAGTAATAGGTGAAATAGATGGCTAAAAAAACAGGACTAGGAAGAGGAATTGGAAATTTCTTATCATCTAGCGAAAAAATAAGAGAAGTTATAGAAGAAGAGACTTCAAAACTAATGGAGGTTGACCTAGCTGACATTGTTCCAAATGAAGATCAGCCAAGAAAAAATTTTGACAAAGATGAGTTAAATGATTTATCAAAATCCATTGAAAAATATGGAGTAATTCAACCACTACTTCTCAAGAAAAAGGATGAAAAGTACGAGATTATAGCTGGAGAAAGACGATATAGAGCTGCAATAGAGGCAGGACTTACAAGCGTTCCTGCTATTGTAAAAGATGTATCTGATGAAATTTCAAGCAGAATTGCAATTATAGAAAACATTCAAAGAAAAGATTTAAATCCAGTAGAAGAAGCCATGAGCTACAAACACCTTTTGGATTCACAAGATTTGACACAAAAGGAACTTGCAGATGAAATTGGCAAGAGTAGACAATATATTGGAAACACCATTAGACTTTTAAAGCTTGACCCAAGAGTTTTAAAACTACTGGAAGAAGAAAAAATCAGCACATCTCATGGAAAAAATTTGCTATCTATTAAAGATGGCGACAAACAGTACAAGGAAGCTATGAAAATTATCAAACACTCCCTTCCTGTTAACGACAATAGTGCAAACACAAGGGCTGATAAGAGAGAGGTTGCGGATATTTTCATGGAAGACCTAAGAAATGAAATTGAGAGAACACTTGGGACTAAGGTAAGTATCAAAAAAAGAGGAAAAATCGGAAAGATTGAGATTGAATATTATGGTGATGAAGACTTATCAAGGATTGCAGATTATATTTTACAGAGGGCTTTGTGACATATGAAGAGATTTTATACAACATATTTAGTATCAACCTTTTCAGATAGGGCCTTTATGGGAAATTCAACAGGAGTTGTAATTGACGACGGGAGACTCACTGATCTCGACATGGAAAATATTGCCAAAGACATAAATCAATCGGTAATTGTCTTTGTAAGAGAACTGGATAGAGACCGTTATTTGACAAGGTTTTTTACTCCTTATGGAGAAATTAACTTGTGTGGACACGCTACAGTTGCAACTTTTTATGCTCTAGCGGAAAATGAATATATTAAAAGTGAAGATGAAGGTATAAAGAAAATTATTCAACACACAAAAATTGGAAAGATTCCAGTTGAACTTGAATATAAGGATGGAAAAATTCAAAATGTCTACATGAATTTAGATGTTCTCTTAGAAGAAAAATTTGAGGACCAAGATAGAATTCTAAAGATTCTAAATTTAAAGAAGGACGATATTGGACTTGAAATCTGCGAAAACTTGACTATGGAAAAAATTTCAACAGGAACTTGCGACATTCTAGTGCCTGTTAAAGATGAAAGAGCCCTATCTTCAATCGTCCTCGATAAGAAAGAGGCACTAAAAATTTCAGAGGAGGAAAAAATAATTTCTATTCACGCCTTTACAACAAAGGATGGAAAAGAAATTAAACAGAGAACTTTTTCTCCAATAATTGGTGAAGACGAAGAGTTTGGAAGTGGCACATCAACTGCTGCAACCATGTATTATTTAAGTTCAAATAAAATCACTGAAGAAAAGAGTTTAACAGCGATACAGGGCGATTACATTGGCAGAATTTCCAAGGTCTACACAAGTATAGCTGATAGAGAGAATAGAGTTCGCGTCGGGGGAAGAGCTTACGTATTTATGAATGGAGTTTTATATATATAATGGCGAGAAAAGGAAGAAAATCAAATAAATCAAAAATTGTTCTCTTCATATTTTTTGTGGTGATTATGTTTTTTGGGGTGAGCCTAGTATCATCGCGAAATAAAATAGTTGATATCAATCCAAAAGATGTAGATTATATCGAAATAATCGGATTTAAGACAGACAATATGAAGACAATAAAGGAAGAAAAAACTGTAAATAAAATAGTAAAAGATTTAAATAGTTTGAGAGGAAAACAAGCAAACAAGGACACTAATGCTGAGATTGCAAACTATATAAATGTCTACTTTACAAGCGGCAACAAGATCTCCTTTGTGAAGACTGGACTTACTATTAGAGTAAACAATATTTATTACAATATCAGTTCAAAAGATTCCAAAATGATTGATAATATTATAGAAAAATATGGAAGATAAAAAAAGCTGGCTTTTATAAGTCAGCTTTTTTCATAAAAATGGAGCTGATAGGCGGATTTGAACCGCCGACCTATTGATTACGAATCAATTGCTCTACCAACTGAGCCATATCAGCAAAGATTAAAATAATTATAGCACTTATTGGAAAAAAGTTAAATTGCAAAAAACTCTCTCATTAATGATATAATAAGAATGGTGATTAAATGAAATACATAATGGCATTCGATGCAGGTACAACATCTGCAAGAACTATAATTTTTGATAAAAAAGGAAATCCAGTATCAGTTGCACAAAAAGAATTAATTAAACACTTTCCAAAGCCTGGCTATGTTGAAGAAGAAGCAGAAGACCTTTGGTCAAAGCAAATTGGTACTGCAGTGGAAGCTATGTCTCGCAAGGGAATAGACCCAAAGGATATTGCTGCCATAGGCATAACAAACCAAAGAGAGACTACAATTGTTTGGAACAAAAAGACTATGGAGCCAGTCTACAACGCCATAGTTTGGCAATGTAAGAGGACTTCAAAATATTGCGAAGAGTTAAAAGAAAAGGGTCTTGAAGAAAAAATAAAAGAAAAGACAGGCCTTGTAATAGACCCCTATTTTTCTGCCACAAAAATCAGATGGATTCTTGAAAATGTAGAAGGCGCAAGGGAAATGGCAGAGAGAGGAGAACTATTGTTCGGAACAGTAGAGACTTATCTCATCTATAAACTCACAGACGGAGAAGTTCACATAACTGACTACACAAATGCTTCAAGAACCATGTTGTTTAACATAAAAGAAAAGAAGTGGGACGACGAACTTTTAGAAATTTTTGATATACCTAAGTCCATGCTGCCAGAAATAAAAAATTCAAGCGAAATCTATGGCAAGAGCAAGTCAAAATATTTGGGCTGCGAAATACCAATTGCAGCGGCAATAGGCGACCAACAGTCATCACTTTTTGGCACAGCCTCCTTTGAAAAGGGAATGGCAAAATCCACTTTTGGAACGGGTGCCTTCATACTCATGAATACTGGCGACCAGCTCATAAGGTCACAAAATGGACTTGTATCTACTATTGCTTGGTCCATAAATGGCGAGGTAAAATATGCCCTTGAAGGCTCAATTTTTGAAGCAGGCTCTTGCATTAATTTCTTGAGGGATAACTTAAGAATACTTGACCAAGCAGATGACTCAGAATACATGGCGAGCAAGGTAAAAGACACTAACGACTGCTACTTTATACCAGCCTTTACAGGTTTAGGCGCTCCCTATTGGGACCAATACGCCAGGGGATCTATAGTTGGTCTCACAGGCTCAGTCAATAAATATCACATAATAAGGGCAGCCTTGGAGTCAATAGCATACCTAAGCTGCGATGTAGTGGAAGCCATGCAAGAAGATTCAAAGACAAAAATAAAATCACTAAAAGTTGACGGTGGCGTCAGCAAAAATAATTTCTTGATGCAATTTTTATCAGACATTCTTGGAGTTGAAGTTACAAGACCAAAGGTGGTGGAACTTACAGCCCTTGGCGCTTGCTATATGGCAGGTCTTGCAGTTGGATTTTGGAAAAATATTGACGAAATTAGAGAATACAATGAAATAGAAAAATATTTTGAGCCAAAAATGGAAGAGGAAGAAAGAAATAAAAAAATGAAGAGATGGCACGAAGCCGTAAAGTATTCCATGAATTGGGCAAAATAAATAGAAAAGAAGAAGGAGACCAAAGCCAAATAGACTAGGTCTCCTTTAAATTTAATTTATTTTAAATTATCGATTATGTTATCACGAGATAGCTCTCTCATGCCACTTTTTTGTGCTAAGAGTAAACCAATTATTGTTACAATAAAAATAAATAACAAAGGCATATAATTTATATTAATTAAAATTTCTCTAATAGCAAAATTTACTTCATAAGGACTTCTTTTTGCTCTTGCAAAAACTGATAAGGCAAATACAAATGCATAAATAGCAAGAATTCTTGTAATTAAAAATTTTAGCTCATTATTTATCATTTTTCTAATTTGCGAATCAGTCATACCTGCAGTGGAAAGAAGATTAAATTCTTTTTTTCTAGCTCGCAAATTTCCATGAAAAGAATTATAGGCGTTGGATAGGGCAATAATTAAGAAGATTATTTGAATTCCAAAACTTAATAGATTTTCATTTCGGCTTTGCTCAGAGTCTATAGCTTTTCTTGTGATATCAGAAAAGATTGAATAATCTGATTTTTGAAAATATGATGTGATTATTTTTATTGCATCTTCAGAAACATCTTTTAAATTTTCCTTTGCTTTTATTTTTACAATAAATTTATTTGCAGGATTAGCTGGATCGTTTCCATATTTTTTTATAAACTCATCAAAAGAATTTTCATTTGTGATAATATAAATTCCAAGTCCTAGATGCTCTTCTAAATTGTAAGGGAATTTTTTTATATTAGCTAAATTATTAATATTAATAATTTTTCCACCA
>NZ_KV804710.1:0-28359 GCF_001811425.1 Peptoniphilus sp. HMSC062D09
AAGGGCGAGGAAACTCGCTCTTATTTTTTTAAAATTTTTTGAGAAAAACTATAAGACTTCTCCTGTAATTTTCTTTTAAAAAGTCTATATGCTAAAATGAATTTACGGAGGTTTTATGAGCATATATAAAGGACTTAATAAATATAAAATTAGAATAATTGTTGTCATACTTCTTACCTTTGGCAATGCTCTAGGCGAACTTTTTTTGCCGCGACTTATGAGTCTTGTCATTGATAGGGGGGTGGCTTATGGTGATACAGCTTATGTGCTAAAAATTGGAGCCCTCATGATAGTCGTCGTGATTTTAACTGTCATGTGCAGGGCATCTGCTGCCTACCACTCTTCAAAGACCACTATGGCTTTTTCAAGAGACCTGAGGTACAAGCTCTTTAAGAAAATTAATTATCTCAGCTTTGACGATGTTGAGCACTTTTCTATTTCATCACTTATCACAAGGACTACGGACGATGTAAACCAAGTGGAGCAAATGGTTTTAATGGGACTTAGACCGCTAATTAGAGGTCCACTCATGTTTATCGGCGGACTCATTATGGCTCTTTCCACAAATGTAAAGCTGTCTCTTGTCTTTCCCCTTACCATTCCCTTTATTGGTCTTGGAATTTTTTATGTCTTCAAAAGGGGTCTGCCCTACTTTCCGATTTTGCAGAGAAGGCTTGATAAGTTAAATGAACTTTTTAGAAGAAGATTAACAGGTCTTCGCGTCATAAGAGCTTTTTCCAAGGATGACTACGAGGAAGAAATTTTTGACCAGGCAAACAAATCTTATCAAGAGATGGCAAGTCTTGTGAATAAACTTCTTGTCAATGTGAGACCCATGCTTGGCACCATTTTAAATTTTGGAATAATTTTTGTCCTCTACTATGGGGCAAAGTTAGTAGATATTAGAGAAATGGGCATTGGCGAACTTATGGCCTTCATTCAGTACATCACCCAGGTTCTCATTGCCATGATAATGATGAGTTTTCTTTTAAGCCTTTTGCCAAGAGTTTTTGCATCTATGGAGAGAATTAATGAGGTTCTTGAGTATGAGGCGACAAAAACTGGTGGCGAAAAAATTTTATCAGAGGAAATTTTTGACATTGAGGCAAGGGACTTGTCCTTTTCCTATCCCGATGCCAGTTTAAAAGTCTTAAAGGACATAAATTTTCATGTGAAAAAGGGCGAGACCCTTGGCATAATTGGCGGGACTGGCTCTGGCAAGTCAACTCTTTTAAGACTTCTATTGCAATTTTATGAGCCAGGTGAGGGCCAACTTTTCATTAACGGCATAGACATTAAGAGTCTAAAAAACTTTGAGCTTAGAGAGGAAATTTCCTATGTACCACAAGAAAATTTCTTCTTCTCAAAAACTGTTGCTGAAAATTTATCCTACGCAAGGGAAGATGCTGAAGAAGAAATAATGCTGGAAGCAATAAAAAATGCTGATGCTATAGAATTTTTGGGTCAAGATCCACTTAATAAGGAAATAGCAAGAGGAGGCAAGAACCTTTCTGGAGGACAGAGACAGAGACTTGCCATAGCAAGGGCTCTCACTAGAGATGCGTCACTTTACCTCTTTGATGATTCTTTTTCAGCCCTAGATTATAAGACGGATTATGAGCTTAGGCAGATTTTAAAGGAAAAACTTCAGGACAAAATTGTTATTGTTGTGGCACAAAGAGTGGCAACGATTTTAAATGCTGACAAGATTTTAGTTTTGGAAGACGGTCAGGTAGCAGGCTATGGTAATCATGAAAGTCTCATGAAGACAAATGAAATTTATAGGGAAATTGCAGTGAGTCAGGGGCAAGCTTATGAAGAAGAATAACACAATTTTAAGGATAATTTCCTACTTAAAAAATTATAAGGGCCCTTTATTTCTTGCAATCTTCTTGACTATTGGCTCATCTATTTTTGAAATAATTTCGCCAAAGTTAATGGGAAATATTACCACGAGGATCTTTGAAAACTTAAAGATGAAGACAAGTATAGATTTTGACTACGTTATAAAAATTTGCCTGATAATGGCTATCGTCTATATTTTTCAAGCTGTCTTTGAATTTTTTAGGGGCAGAATTTTAGTTGATGTGACTCAAGACTTAATTGCAAGCTTTAGAAGAGAAATCTCCGAAAAGGTCAAGTACATTCCAACTTCTTACTTCGACAAGAATAAGACTGGAGACCTTTTATCTAGGATGACTAACGATGTGGAGACTCTGGGAAAGAATTTGCAGCAGACAATTTCTTCAATCCTATCTTCTATTGTTTTAATAGTGGGCATACTCTTTGTCATGATAAAAATTTCTCCAACTTTGACTTTAGTCTTTCTCTTTACCCTACCCATGACCTATTTTTCTACGAAATTTATTTCAAGTAAGTCTCAGGGATATTTTAGGAGGAAGTCAAAGGGACTGGGCTCTATGGTTGGCTTCGTCGAAGAAAACTTTTCTGGTTCTGAACTCATTAAGGCCTTTAACTATGAAGAAAGGGCAGAGAGGGAGTTTTTGGACATCAACGACAATCTCTATGAGGTTTCCTATCGTGCCTCCTTTATGACGGGCATCATGCTTCCAATTATGACTTTTATTTCAAACCTTGGCTATGTAATGCTTTCCATTGTAGGCGGACTTTTAGTGGTGTCTGGAAAATTATTTGTGGGAGACATTCAAGCAGTCATTCAATATGTGAGAAGGCTCTCCAACCCAATTGAGCAGTTGGCAGAGATGGCATCAATTTTTCAAGCTTCAATTGCTGCTGCCGAAAGAGTTTTTGAATTTTTGGACCAAGAGCCTGAAGTTGAACTTGTAAAAGATGAAATAAAAAGACCAGTGGAAGATATTGAATTTAGGCATGTATATTTTTCCTACGATAAAAAGAATCCTGTCATCAATGACTTAAATTTAGAAGTCGAGAAAAATAAAACTGTTGCCATAGTTGGGTCAACGGGGGCAGGCAAGACTACTATTGTAAATCTCCTTATGAGGTTTTATGATATTGATAGGGGATCTATTAAGATAAATGATAAAGACATAAGAGATGTGTCGAGAAAAAACTTGCGCTCATTTTTTGGCATGGTTCTCCAAGATTCATGGCTCTTTAGGGGTACAATTTATGAAAATATTTTGTATGGACGAGAAGATGCCACAAGAGAAGAAGTGATTGAGGCTGCAAAAAAGGCCTACTGCCACTCCTTTATAGAGAAACTGCCAAGGGGTTACGACACCATGTTAAATGAAGAGGCGTCAAATATTTCTCAGGGGCAAAGGCAGCTTTTGACAATAGCAAGAGCCCTCTTGTCTGACCCGGAAATTTTAATTTTAGATGAGGCGACTTCTTCTGTGGATACAAGGACAGAGGCCCTAATACAAAAGGCCATGAAAAATCTCCTTCACGAGAGGACAAATTTTGTAATCGCCCACAGACTTTCTACTATTGTAAATTCTGATGTGATTTTAGTTTTGGACAAGGGCGACATTGTTGAAAAGGGAAATCACAGGGAACTTCTTGCAAGAAAGGGAGTCTATGCAGAGCTATATAATTCACAATTTAAGGACTAGGAGGTCAATATGAAAGATTTTATTTTTGATGTTAGTACGAGAATTCTTTTTGGAAGGGACCAAATGAAAAATTTGGCTTCTGAAATAAAAAAATATGGAAGTAGAGTTTTACTTTCCTATGGCGGAGGCTCCATTAAGAGAAGTGGACTTTACGACGAGATAATAAAAATACTTGAAGAAAATAATATTTTTTACAAGGAACTTTCTGGCATTGAACCAAACCCAAGAGTTGAGTCAGCAAGAGAGGGCGTAAAAATTATTAGAGAAAATGATTTGGACTTCATCTTAGCAGTGGGCGGTGGCTCTGTAATTGACCTTTCAAAACTCGTTGCAGGAGCAGTTTATCTTGACTGCGACCCATGGGACATTGTAATTAGAAAGGCAAAGATTGAAAGGGCACTTCCTCTTGGAACAGTTTTAACTCTTTCAGCAACGGGCTCTGAAATGGACAGGGGTGGAGTTATTACAAATCCTGAAACTACACAAAAACTTGGCTTCACATCAGCCTACACTCTTCCAAAATTTTCTATTTTAAATCCTGAGCTAACTTACACAGTTAATGCCAAGCACACAGCAGCAGGTATAGCAGACATAATGAGTCACACTATGGAAAATTATTTCACTTTAGGCGATGGAGCTTACATGCAAAATAGATTGGCTGAAGGAATTTTAAAGACTTGCATCCACTACGGACCCCTTGCCATGAAAGAGCCAGAAAATTATGAGGCAAGGGCAAATATTATGTGGGCATCATCTTGGGCAATCAACGGACTACTTTCTACGGGCAAGGCAACAGGATGGTCGGTTCACGCTATGGAGCACGAACTTTCTGCCTACTATGACATAACTCATGGCATTGGTCTTGCAATTTTGACTCCGAGGTTTTTAAATCATATTTTAAATGATGACACAGTGGACATGATTAGGGACTTTGGCATTAATGTCTTTGGCATAAAGGCAAGTGAGGACAAGTTTAATGACGCCAAAAAAGCCATTGCTCAGCTTCACATCTTCTTTGAAGATGACATGAATATACCAATGACTCTTGGGGAAGTTGGCATTGACGACAAAAAGCTTGAAGCCATGGCAGAGGCTGCAGCAAGAAACGCTGGTGGCTCAATAAAGGGCGTTGTTGAACTTAAAAAGGAAGACGTCTTAGAAATTTATAAGGCTTCTTTATAATTTAAAAAATTTTTGAACGAAAATAAAAATTTTGAAACGAAAATAAAAATTTGAAGAGAAAAAAATTTTGAAATAAAAATAAAATATGAAAGCACAAAAAAAAAGACGGGGACAAAAATCCTCGTCTTTTTAAAATTTTATTCTTATTTTATTCTTAAGCTTCTACTGAATTTTCCCAAAGTCCGTGGATATTGCAATAGCTTAGTGCATAAACTTCTCCACCCTTGTCAGTCTTAACAGCTGCTTCTACGCAAGGTACTGTAAATACTTCGCCTTCGCCGTGAGCGCTAAATTCATAAGAACCAACTTCAATTGGGAATTTTTCTCCTTCAGGTTTGAAGAAAACTTTAATCCATGCAATGTGGTGTTCTAAAGTGTTTGGATGTTCGATTTCTTCTCCAACAAGAGCCTTAATCTTTAGAAGACCTTCAGCCTTTTCAACGTGAATTACAGGAACGTGTTTTTCAGATTTAAAATCAGCAGTTTGTACTGTTTCAGTTAATTTCATTTTTATTACCCCCAAAAAAATATATTTTTACTACATAAAAGTTATTACCCCATTTAAATTAATTAACTCATTAATTTTAAAATAAGGAAAAAAACTTTTATATTTAGTATAATTAATTAGAGGTGCAAAATGGATAAAATAAAATTAATCGCCACTACAAATATGGGCCTTGAAGCAGTGACAAAGAGAGAGCTCCTTGACCTTGGCTACGAAGATTTAAAAGTAAGTGACGGAAAAATTGAAATAGATTGTGATTTTAAGGACATTGCCATCCTAAATTTAAAGCTAAGGACGGCAGAGAGACTTTTACTCTTAGTTGACTCCTTTAAGGCAGAGACCTTTGAAGAACTTTTCGACAAGGTTTTTGAAATTCGCTGGTGGGACTATCTTGGCGAGGAAGATAATTTCATCATCCAAGGAAGAAGCAAGAAGTCAAAATTATTTTCTATTTCCGACTGCCAAAGAATTACTGAAAAGGCAATAATCGAAAAACTTAAGATGAAGTATAAAATTTCCTGGTTCGAAAAATCTGGTCCAAGAGTAAAAATTGAAGTTTCACTTTTAAATGACCTAGCAGAAATTACCATTGACACATCAGGCGAGGGACTTCACAAGAGAGGTTATAGGGAGGTAAACTACAAGGCTCCACTTTCAGAAACTATTGCGGCAAGTCTTGTTAAGCTAACTTTTTGGAACAAGGACAGAATTTTAGCAGACCCCTTCTGCGGCTCAGGCACAATTCCCATTGAAGCAGCCATGATGGAAAAAAATATTGCGCCAGGACTTATGAGAAAATTTGATTTTGAAAATTTTAAATTTTTTGACCCAGAAATTTTTAAGGAAGAAAAGAAAAAGGCCTACTCTGAAATAAAATATGATGAGAAACTGGAAATTCTTGCATCAGATGTGTCCTATAAGGCAATAGATATTGCCAAGTCAAATGCAGAGATCCTTGGACTAGAGGAAGACATCTCCTTCTTCCAAAAGGACATAAGAGACCTGGACCTACCTGATGACTATGGCGTCATCATAACAAACCCACCCTATGGGGAGAGAATTGGCAAGGAAGATGTTGACCAGCTAAATAAAGAGTTGGGCGAGCTTGCAAAAAGCTTAAAGACTTGGTCCTTTTATGTAATTACTGCCAATGAAAACTTTGAGAAAAATTTTGGCAAAAAAGCTGACAGAAATAGAAAATTATACAACGGCAGACTTAAGACCTACTACTACCAATATTATGGTCCAAAGCCAAAAAGATAATTGTTATGTGAATCTTAATTTGCTATACTGTAAACAATAAATAAAGGTGGTGAAACATGGAAAAATATTTAGCTGAAGAGAGAATAAGTGATAAAATAGACGACAAAATTGATTTTCAAGTTCTAAATGCCATTGCAGACTTAGTTCGCGTTCTGGACTACAACGAAAAAGTTGTCTTTGTCAACAAGGCAATGGAAGACCTCTTAGGTTATGACAGGGACAAAAAAGTTTGCATCTTGGGGGAAGATCTTTTTGATCCAGAGATAACTAGGCGGGCACTTTTAAGCGGCGAAGTTATCCAAAGAGAAGAAAATATTGGCAGCATGGTTTTTTCCGTAAAGTGTTCACCAATTATAAATAAAAAGGGAGAAATCCTTGGCGTAGTTGAAGTTTTTAGAAATGTGACTATGGCACGAAAGCTGCAAAAGGAAATTATCGAGAAAAATAGGTTCATGACCAGTGAAACTATGGCAGCCTCACTTATCCAACAGACAGTCTTGCCAGAGAGGGGCTTTATAAAAAACTTGAAGGTAAATTATATTTACAGACCTTCTACAATACTTAGCGGCGATATGTTTGATGTCTTTGAGATTGACGATGACCACATAGCTATTTACATAGCCGACTCTGTTGGTCACGGTTTTGCTGCCTCCATGGTTACCATGTTTATTAAGACTGTTGTGAGGACTCTCAATAAGGATACTCTTCTTTCTCCTAAGAAAACTTTGGCACAGCTTTGTACAAGGTTTACTAGCCTAAGGCTTGAAATAGAAAATTATTTCACTTGCTTTTATGGAGTTTACAACACAAAAAAGAAGAAATTTGTTTTTTCCAATGCAGGCCACTTGCCTCTGCCAATAATGGTTAGGGACAGAGAATTTATGAATTTAGAATCAAAGGGCTATCCAATTTCAAGATTTTTTGCCAGACCTGATTATGAAGAGAAGGAAGTAAAGCTTTATTCAGGCGACTACATTTTGTTTATGACAGATGGAGTTGTGGAGGCAAGAAATTCAAAAAAGGAATCCTTTGGCTACGAGAGAGTCCACAATATTATCTTAGAAAATAATAAGGATGTCTTAGAAATTTTAGATAACGAGTTAGAGGAATTTAATGACGGAGAACAGACAGACGATATCTCAATGCTTCTTATTAATGTTTGGTAAATAAAAAAGCTCACCACTTGTGAGCTTAAGAATTATATTCAGGCAATTTTTCTTTTAAAGAAATTTTTGCCTGTTTTTTTATTGCAAAGGAAAGTGCCATTGCCACAGCGACGTAGCCTATAATAATAAATTTAACAAAACTTACTGACCCAAAAGCCATATAGATCCTAAAAATTATAAAGGCGGAAAGTGCCATAACGGCCATGCTGAGTATGCTAAATAAAAATACTGGAAAGTTTCTCTTAACTGCATCTTGGGGGTTTTCCCAATCAAGCTTTGGATATTTTATGCCGTAATAAATTCCAAAGGAAGATGAGGCATAAGACCCAAGGCAGGACCCTATTAGCATAGCCAAAATATATAGGCCATCAAAACTTACCAAGTATGCCAAAAATATTATTATTGGAAAAGTTGAGACAAATTGAAATAAACTTGACCCCAAAATTCTTCCCTTAATCTGATCTTCATAGGAGATTGGAAGAGTCTGCATGAGGAAAATATTTTTGCCTTCGCGAGTTATGCTTGTGATAGACAGTGGTGTCATAAAGGCTGCGTAGAAAAAGAGTCCTACTAATAAGGCAAAGAAGACATCAATTTTTCCAAAACCGAAAGACTCTGTATTGGCAAAAAATTCTTGAATGTATTTTATACTTTCGCCCTTTAAAAATCCAAAAATCATGAGGATTGGAAACATAAAGGCTCCACTTGCCAAGTTAAAAAAGTAAACTGGCGTCTTTATTACATTTGTCATATCTTTTTTTGCAAGAGAAATTGCAATAGATGTGTTTTTATTTTCTCTCTTTCTCTTTGCCTTTGAGCCTGAAGCCTTTGCCCTTAAAACTCCAGCTATCATTAGCCTTGCAAGGGGAAAGCTTAGGGCAAATAAAATTAGAGCCATAAGAAGAAGTATGGCAAGGCTAATAAAAAAGCCTGGGATATTATTCATCACATAAATTTTATCCACTAGATAAACTTGTGGAAAGAGGTGCTTGATAAAGTTAATTATGTTTTTTTCTACCACTTCCTTTGAAAGATTTGACCTAGCGATAAGCTGTGGTGCCAAGGTCGTCCCAATTCCAAAAATAAAACCAAGACCCTGAAGTAGATTTTTTAGTCCACCTATGCCTGCAAAGGCCCTCATAAATAAAATCAGGATAATTGACAAAATCAAAACTGTAAAAATAATATTTGATAAATTCAAAAATATTATTGAGAAAAATTTTATAAGCTTTAAACTCCCGTATTTAACCAGTGGAAAAATTAGGGGAATAAAAATTACAAGGCTAGCAAGGAAGGCTATGGCCACAGACCCAAAAATTTTTGAGAGATAAATATTATTTTGCCTAAGGGGAAGGGGAAGTAGGAGTTCCACATCCCTAGAGTAATAAATTTTTGAAATAATTCCTGGGCTGGTAAAGGCTATGGTGGCAAGAGAGACAAAGCCAAAGAAGACCATTAGGACCAGGCTTTCCTTTCCAAGCTTTGCCATAGGAATTATGAAGCCAAGAATTAAGAAAAAATATAAAAAGGCAAGGTAGAAAAATAAAATTACAAGGCCTAAAACTGTTAGAACCCTAAAGTCACCGCCATTTTTTGATGGCTTTTTTAGGGGAGCTATAAGACTTAAGTATAAATCTTTTTTTAAAAGTGTCTTTAATTCTAAAAATCTATTCATAAAATCACTCCGTAAGCTCTAAAAAGATTTTTTCAAGACTTCCCCTGTCCTTGGCAGCGGTCTTGATGTCCTCAAGGCTTCCCTCGGCAATTAATTTTCCCTTGTTAATAATTGCAATTTCGTCGCACATTTTTTCTGCAACTTCCATGACATGAGTGGAAAAGAAAACTGTGCCGCCGCCATCAGCCACTTCTCTCATAATATTTTTTAGCCTAAAGGAACTTTTTGCGTCAAGACCAACCATGGGCTCATCTAAAATTAAAAGCCTTGGCTCGTGAATTAGGGCGCCTATTAAAACTATTTTTTGCTTCATGCCATGAGATAGGGCAGAAATTGTTGCATCTAAATTTTCTGTCATCTCAAAAATTTCCGCGTATTTTTTTATATTTTCATTTCTCTTTTCTAAGCTCATGGAGAAGACATCTGCCATAAAGTTTAGATACTGCCTAGCAGTCATGGTCTCGTAGATGTCGGGATTGTCAGGCACATAGGCAAATTTTTTCTTTGATCCAATGGGGTCCTCTAGGGTGTCAATGCCGTCGATTTCAATTTTGCCACTGTCTTGCCTGAGCATGCCCACAATCATTTTTATAGTCGTAGTTTTGCCTGCGCCATTGGGTCCCAAGAAGCCATAGACTACTCCATTAGGCACATCTAAAGTTAGGTCATTTACAGCAATTTTTGTGGCAAAAGTTTTTCTCAAGTTTTCTATTTTTATCATGTTGCCTCCAGTTATGAAAATTTTTATAAAATTCATATCTAAAATCTTTTAAACTCTTTAAATTTAAAATTATCTTATAATAAAAAATTTTACCTGTCAATTCTATTTTGAAAAGAATCTAAATAGAAAGGCAAAAAATTTTACAAAAAATCTTTGCAAAATAAAAGACCCCGAAGGGTCTAATAAATTATGCGCCGAGATAGGCTGCCTTAACACTTGGATCACTTAAAAGTTCCTTGGCAGATCCGCTCTTTACAATTTTGCCAGTTTCAAGGACATAGGCTCTGTCAGAAATTTTGAGAGCAAGATTTGCATTTTGTTCTACTAAGAGGACTGTTACACCAATCTCCTTGAAATTTTTTATTACATCAAAAATCTTTTCAACAAAGAGGGGAGATAGACCCATGGAAGGCTCGTCCAACAAAATTAATTTTGGCCTAGTCATCATGGCGCGACCCATGGCAAGCATTTGTTGCTCGCCACCAGAAAGGGTGCCAGCTCTTTGATTTTTTCTCTCTTCAAGAATTGGAAATCTTTCGTAGATGACCTTTAAAATTTCCTCGTCGCTTTCCCTTGGATCTTTCACAGCAAAGGCGCCAAGCTTTAAATTGTCAAGGACGGATAAGTCTGTGAAGACTCTTCTGCCTTCAGGCACTTGTGCAATTCCCATCCTAGTAATTTCATGTGCCTTAGCCTTACTTATATCCTTATCTAAAAATCTAAGAACGCCACTTTTTTTGGGGATAAGCCCTGATATACTTTGAAGGGTGGAAGTTTTGCCGGCGCCATTGGCACCTATTAAGCAAACTATTTCGCCTTCATTTACTTCGAAGCTTACGCCCTTTAGTGCGTGTATATTTCCATAAAATACATTTAAATCTGTTACTTTAAGCATTGCTACCTCCAAGATAAGCTTCTATAACTCTAGGGTCATTTATAACATCGTGAGGAAGACCTTCAGTTAGCATCCTTCCATAATTTAAAACAGCAATCCTTTCGCAAATGCCAAGGACAAGTTTCATGTCGTGCTCAATTAGTAAAATTGTAATTTTAAATTTGTCACGAATAAGTCTTATTGTTTCCATAAGCTCTTCTGTCTCCTGAGGATTCATGCCAGCAGCAGGTTCGTCTAGGAGAAGAAGTTTTGGATTAGTTGCCATGGCACGGGCGATTTCCAATTTTCTTTGGTCGCCATAGGACAAGGTGTTGGCAGAGAAATTTTTAAACCTATCTAAGTTAAAAATTTTCAAAAACTCCATGGCACGAGTGATGCCCTCATATTCTTCCTTCCAGAATTTTTTTGTCCTAAACATTCCGTCAATTAGTCCATACTTTATTTCATCATTTTGGGCAACACGAACATTGTCAAGGACAGACATATAGCCAAAGAGCCTGATGTTTTGGAAGGTTCTCGATATACCCTTTTCCACAAGCTTGTGAGGTTGAAGACCATTTATTCTCTCGCCCTTTAGGAGGATTTCACCTTCAGTGGGAGAATAAACTCCTGTGACCATATTAAAGACTGTAGTCTTGCCGGCGCCATTGGGACCAATTAGTCCAAAGAGTTCGCCTTCCTTTATTTCTAAATTAAAATCGTCAACGGCTTTAAGGCCGCCAAAATTTATTCCAACATTATTTAATTTCAAAACAGAAGTCATCAGTCTTCACTCCCTTCATAGTGTTTGTCTATCTTTAACAACTTGTAAACAAGTCCAGTAAGAGTAAATTCTTTTCTTCCAAGTAGGCCATTAGGTCTAAATATCATGACAATAATTAGGGCAAGAGAATAGAAAATCATTCTGTACTCTGCAAATTGACGAAGAAATTCTGGAATTATAGTTAAAACTATGGCAGAAAAAACTGCGCCAGTAAAAGAACCCATACCACCAAGGACAACCATTACCAAGATGTCAAAACTTCTATTGTAGTCAAAAACTTTTGCGCCAATTACGCCAATGTTGTGAGCATACATGGCACCGGCAATACCTGCGAAGAAGGCAGATAGGGCAAAGGCATAGGTCTTAAAATAAGTTATATTTATGCCAGAAGATTCAGCTGCAATTTCGTCGTCACGAATAGATAAAATTGCACGACCGTGCTTTGATGTCATGGTGCTAAACATTAGGGCAACAGAAATTATTGTAATTACATAAATAACTAAGAAGTTTTGCATAACTGGAATGCCAGATAGACCCTGTGCCCCACCAGTAAAGTTAAAGTATTCAATTAAAACTCTAATAATTTCACCAAAGGCGAGGGTTACAATGGCAAGGTAGTCGCCCTTTAATCTAAGGGCAGGGATGCCAATTAAAATTCCAATTATAGATGCAAAAATTCCACCTAAAAGCATGCCCACAAGGTAGCCGCCAAGGCCTGGTATGATGCCAGCCTTTGTAAATAGGGCAGCAGTATAGGCACCTATTGACATAAAGCCTGCGTGACCTAAAGTTATCTGTCCAAGGTTTCCCACAGTGATGTTAAGAGAAACGGCAAGGACAATATTTATTAAAACAAGTCTTAAAACACTCATGGCATACCTATTTAAGACGCCAAGGTAGTTTAGACCAATAACTATAAAATAAAATAGTGCAAGAAGTATTACACTTAAAACCATTATTCCTTTTTTCTCTCTAGTCATTATACTTTCTCCTTTTGATTCTTGCCAAGTAAGCCCGTAGGTTTAACAAGTAACACTACAATTAAAAGACCAAAGACAATTGCATCAGCAAGTTTTGAAGAAACATAGGCCTTAATAAGAGCTTCCACAATGCCAATGATGATGCCACCAATAACTGCTCCAGGTATAAGACCAATGCCACCAATAACTGCGGCAGTAAAGGCTTTTATACCAAGCATAGATCCCATTAAAGGATAAACTTGTGGGTAGGCAGAGATGTATAAAACAGAAGCCACACCAGCAAGGGCAGAGCCAATGGCAAAAGTAAGGGAAAGGACTGTGTCCACATTTATGCCTACAAGACTTGCAGCCCCATAATCTTCACTTGTGGCAATCATAGCCTTGCCATATTTTGTATTTTTCATAAATAGTTGCAAAATAATAGTTAAGATGGCTGTGATAATAATTGTTACATAAGTAGATGGAGAAATATTTATCTCGCCAATATTAATGACACCAGATTTAAAAATTGGTGGAACAGATTTTGCACCTGCACCAAAAATTTTCATAAAAGAATTTTGTAATAGTAAACTCACACCAATGGCTGTGATTAAATTTGTAATTCTTGGACTATTTCTAAGTGGTTTGTAGGCAAGCCTCTCGATTAAAACGCCAACTACCATGCAGATAAGCATGGAAGGTATTATTGCAAGATAAAAGGGAAGGCCGGCACCAAGAAGAAGACCAGAGATGGCATAGATGGCAGTGTAAGAACCAATCATGATAATTTCACCGTGAGCAAAATTTATAAGTTGGGCAATGCCATAAACCATGGTGTAGCCAAGGGCAACAAGGGCATATATAGAACCTAAACTAAGTCCATTTAATAGTTGATTTATAAAACTCATAGAACCTCCTTAAAAAGATTAATAAAAAAGACAAGCCTAAGCTTGCCTTTGCTTTTATTATTCAGCTGAAACTAAACTGTTAAAAGTATATGAGCCGTCTTTAATTTCTATAATAGTTGCAGATTTTACAGGGTTGTTGTTTTCACCAAACTTCAAATCTCCAGTAACACCACTAACTTCTACAGCCTTTAGGGCATTTACAATTTCAGCAAAGTCTAGAGAAGCTGACTTTTCAAGAGCCTCTTTGTAAATATAAACTGTGTCGTAGCCAAGAGCAGAGAAGGCAGAAGGATCTTCATTGTATTTTTCCTTATAAGCCTTTACAAAGCCTTGTACCTTTTCGCTAGTGTCGTGAACTGAATAGTGATTAGTGAAGTAAACACCATTTAATAGGTCTTTTGAACCTTCGTCTATAACAGCAAGCACTCCGTCCCAGCCATCAGGACCAATAATTTTTGACTCCATGCCAAGTTCTCTTGCTTGCTTAATAATTGAAACATCTTTTTCGTAGTATTCAGGAACTAAAATTACATCAGGTTTTTCCTTGTCAATATTTGTAAGTTGAACCTTGAAGTCCACATCAGTATCGCCGTAACCTTCATCAGCTACAACTTCAAGTCCCTTAGCCTTTGCTTGTTCAATGAAGGCATCGGAAACGCCGTTAGAGTAGTCGTTTGAAGTGTTTCTTAGGATTGCCACTGTCTTTGCCTTCAAGTTGTCAGAAGCAAAGTTTGCTAAAATTTTTCCTTGAAGAGGATCAGTAAAGCAAGTTCTAAATACATTGTCCTTGTTTTCTGTGATAGGAGCGCTAGTTCCCGTTGGAGTTATAATAGGAATTCCATCTTGAGAAGAGTTTTCCGCAACTGCAAGGGAAGGCTTGGAAGTAATAGCGCCGATGATGACATTATTACCAGATTCAACTAACTTGTTGTAAACAGTAACTGCTTCAGTTGGATCGCCCTTGTCGTCTTCAGAGAGGTATTCAATTTGCTTTCCACCGATTCCGCCAGAGGCATTAATTTCATCCACTGCCAGCTTAATTCCATTATCTGTAGAATTACCATAGACAGCAGCAGCGCCAGTCTTTGGAATAATTCCTCCAATTTTAATTACATCTCCATTGTCGGGAGCGGCAGAAGTTTTCCCGCCTCCATTTCCACAAGCTGTAAGTAATGCAGCAAGGGTAAGAACGCCTAACATTTTTTTAACCATCATCTTTCTAACCTACCTTCTTTAAAGTTTTACCTCAAATAATCCTGTGATTTATATATAATCAAGTGTCTTATTGAGATATTTTTTTTATTATAACAATTTACACAAAAAATTCAATAGGAAAAGGCAAATTTATCGTAATTTAATAGATATTTTAGTTAGATAATAAATATTGTTTAAAACTAATGGTAAAAAATGAATTTAAGAGTTTATTATTTTATCCTAGTAATGTTACAGAATAATTAAATTTATTAAGATTTTGTAAAATCTTAAATGTTTTTACTTTCTTTGGGTATAATAGTATCGAGGAAAATGTTTTTAACATTAATAAAATGACGAGGAGGAGAGTTTATGAAAAACAAAAAATTGCTTAGTTTATTTCTTGCAGTATTAATGCTTGTTGCAATTCCATTTAGCGTATTTGCAGAAGTTGATGCTGAAGAAACTAAGTCAGAAGGACCTGCAGTTGTAAAAACTGTAGAAGAAAAAGAAGCAACTGAAGAAGAAACACCACAAGAACCAGCTAAGGAAGTTGTTGAAGCTACTGAAGAAGTGGAAGAAGCAACAGAAGAGCCTGCTGAAGAATTAGAAATTGGTGAACCACTAATGTCACCACCTCTAAAAGCACCATTAACAGATCCAGTTAAAGTTACTTTTAATTATAATAATGATGAAGGTAAATCTGATTCAAAAAATGTAGAAAAAGGTACTGAAGTAGATTTACCAAAAGATGGTGGAATCAAGGAAGGTTTTATTTTCGATGGTTGGTCTAAGGGTGGCACTAAAGTAACAACTGACAAAGTAAAAATAACTGAAGACACAACTTTTGAAGGACAATGGAAAGCAGAACCAACAAAACATACTGTTACTTTTAAAGATGGAGATACAGAAACACTTGTAAAAGTTGTTGAAAATCAAAAAGTTCCTAAACCAACAGATCCAACAAAAGAAGGATATAATTTCTTAGGTTGGTATGATGGCAATACAATATTTGATTTTAACACTGCCATTACAGCAGACAAAACTTTGACTGCAAAGTGGGAAGCTAAACCAGTTCTACCAGTAGTAAAAGCTCTTAATATTTCTGAAAGATCCTACTCTAATGGAAGATTCTACGGCAAGGTAACTGATAGTGATGGCGTTGCAGTTGAAGGTGCAACAGTAAGTCTTTACAACTACAACGGATTTCTTGTAAGAACAGCAGGACCTACTGATGCCAATGGATATTTTGACATCTATGTAGGCGATTACTATTATGGCTACTACGATGGCTACTATTATGATGATTATTACTATGATGATTTTTATTATGATGGAGTTCGCTATTACAGAGACGGAAATAGATGGTATTACTATGACGACGACAATGTAAAACACTGGACAGACTATAGACCATATTGGAGTGGCAAATATTATGGTAAATACTATGATGGAAGATATTATGGTGGCTACCTACTAGCAAGTAAAACTGATTACACTACTTCTGCTAAATATTATTTAAATGACGGAAGATATTGGGACGGATATTACTACAACAAATACTACTATGATGACTACTACAACAGGTACGATCACAAAGTTTATCCAACAGACATTACTAGAACAAATTATTCTGTAAAAGGATATTTAAAGGGATACCCTAGCAGAACTGTATATGTTTATGACGATGGAGTTTATCTTGGCAGTGATGTAATTGATTCAAATGGTTACTTCAGCGTAACTTGGAACAGCCCTTATGTAGCAACTGGAAGAAGTCTTGACTACTATGTAAATGGAAAATATGTATCTGACTCTGGATATTCAGGAGCACCAATTGTTAACCCAGTTTCTGCAGGCTCAACATTTGTAAGAGGAACTGCAGGAGCTAATGCCACTGTAACTGTTTATGATGCAAGTGGAATTAAACTTGGAAGCACAACTGCAGGCAATACTGGTATCTACAATGTTACTCTAAATAGAGCTCTAAGAGCAGGCGAAGTTATCACTGTTGAAGCTAAGGAAGCTGGAAGAGTAGCAAGAACTACTAACTACACTGTTGGCGGCCAAGCTGTTTCTACAGAAAAAGTTAGCCAACCTGCATATATTGCTGGATTCCCTGATGGAACATTTAAACCAGGCAAAGAAGTTACTAGAGCTGAAGCTGTAAGAATGTTTGTTAAACTTGTTAATAATGGCGCAGAACTTCCTAAGAACCCAACTACAAGCTTCAAGGATGCCAACAACGCTTGGTACTCTGATGAAATTAACTATGCAGTAGCTAAGGGATTCATCAAGGGATACTCTGATGGAACATTTAAACCAAACCAAGCTATCACAAGAGCTGAATTTGCTCAAATGATTTCTACCTTTGTTAAAAATGGTTATCCAGGAACTGGAAGCTTTAAGGATGTAAAGGGTCACTGGGCATCTGATGCAATAAGTGCACTTTACGGCAACAAGAACATCAAGGGCTATGGAGATGGCACATTTAAACCTGATCAAAAACTTACTAGAGCTGAAGCTGTTACAATTTTGAACTCTGTATTTGGTAGAAATACTAAATCAAATTCCTTCGCAAATGTAAGTGAAGCTGGACTAAAGAGATTCTCCGATGTATCTAAGAGCCACTGGGCATACTATGAAATCTTAGATGCTTCTAACGGACACAATGCAGCTAAGATTGAAGGCATGGACCAAGTAAGTATTTGGCAATAAAGATGATTTTAACTTTATAAAAGTTAATATGTAATATGAATGAAGGCGGCAAGGAAACTTGTCGTCTTTATTTTATTTGTAGAAATTTTTATGTTACAAAGCGTGGCTCTTGGGAAGGGAAAGTTTTTAAAATTTTTTTGGAAGGGATAAGGGGGAAGAATTAAAGAATGGAAATTAAATTAAGTCGATAATAAAAGTAAGACGATAAAAAAAATACAGACCATAAATAAATCTAAGACCCATAAAATTTCGCCACTTTATAAATTTTTCGCCCTTCCTAAATTTTTCACCCTTCCTAAAATTTTCAAAGCCAGCTAAACTTTTATTGATGGTGAAATATTTGCCCTTAAAGAAACTTTTATGAATGGCTAAATTTTTCAAAGTCAGCTAAATTCTTCAAAGTCAGCTAAATTCTTATTAATGGTGAAATATTTGCCCTTAGAGAAACTTTTATGAATCCCTAAATTTTTAAAAGCTAAGAAATCTTAAAGTTATTACTGTAACTTTATAAAGAATTACAAGGCTATTTTAAAAGTATTTTTTTTGGGGTATAATTAAAACAGAAGATAATAGAAATTTGAACTTATTTATAGGAGGTAAAGATGAAAATATTAGTACCAATTGATGGATCAAAGTCTTCAAAAAAATCAATCGAAGTTGCAAGAGACATGGGACAAAAATTAGGAGCAGATCTTTTAATTTTGACAGTTACTCCAGAAACTTCAATTTTTGAACAATATCCAGCAAACTTTAATTTTACTCTTGAAATAGACAAGGCTAATGTTGAAAGAGCAGAAATGATACTTAAGGACGCAGAAACAGATTTAAGCGGATATCCAAACAAGGTAGAAACTTTTTACACTTCAGGAAATCCTGGCGAACAAATCTGCAAATTTGCTGACGAAAAAGATGTTGACTTTATTGTAATGGGCAACAGGGGACTTGGTGCCTTCTCAAGAACACTTCTTGGCTCTGTTTCCAACAAGGTTATCAACCATTCAAAGAAATCTGTACTTGTAGTTAAGGCAGATATTTAATAAGGGGCGGGTCACCGCCTTTTTATTTTGTAAAAATTTTGTGATTTTTTGAGGCTATATTGAAATTTAATCTAAATTTATTTTATCTTGTGTAAATTTTTATAAAAACCTTATCCTAATTTAAAATAAATTAAAAATTTGGCAGGGGATTTAATACTTTTAGTTAAATAAAATGTAGAAATTCTTTATAAATTTTGCCTTTGAAGAAATTTTTTTACTTTAATTTCAATTTCAAAGTTATGGCAAATTTATTTTTCTAGTGACTTTTTAAGCAAATAAAACCTTGAAAAACAAGCGCATAATGATATAATAGAAATAACGTATGTTAATTAAATAACATTCTTTATAATAATTGTTAGGGGGATTTTAAATGGATTTTAGAATGGACAAGGAACATCTATTGTTACAACAAATGTATCGCGCATTTGCTGAAACTGAAGTAGAACCTGTTGCCGCTGATGTTGATGCGACAGAAGAAGTTCCTATGGAAAATGTTAAAAAAATGGCCAGATATGGTTTCTTTGGAATACCATTTCCTAAAGAATACGGTGGACAAGGTGCAGACTATGTAGCTTACGCTATGGCAGTAGAAGAACTTTCTAAGAAATGTGCTACTACTGGTGTTATTGTTTCTGCTCACACTTCACTATGCTGTGCTCCAATTTATGAAAATGGAACAGAAGAACAAAAGAAAAAATATTTACCAGACTTACTAGCAGGTAGAAAAATCGGTGCTTTCGGTCTTACTGAACCAGGTGCTGGTACTGACGCAAGTGGTCAAAGAACAACTGCTGTACTTGATGGTGACGAATACGTACTTAACGGATCAAAGATCTTTATTACAAACGCAGGATTTGCTGATGTATTTGTAATCATAGCAATGACTGATAGATCTAAGGGAAATCACGGAATTTCTGCTTTCATAGTTGAAAGAGGAACTCCAGGATTTAAAGTTGGAGAACCAGAAGACAAGATGGGTATCAGAGGTTCTTCTACTTGCGAACTTATCTTTGAAGATTGTAGAATTCCTAAAGAAAATCTTCTTGGAAAAGAAGGTAAGGGCTTCAAACTTGCAATGAAGACTCTTGATGGTGGTAGAATTGGTATCGCATCTCAAGCTCTTGGTATTGCAGAAGGTGCAATTGACGAAACTGTTAAATACACTTCTGAAAGAAAGCAATTTGGTAGAAGAATTTCTCAATTCCAAAACACTCAATTTGAACTTGCAGATATGAAAACTACTGCTGAAGCAGCTCAACTATTAGTTTACAGAGCAGCTGACGCAAAGGGTAATGGCGAAGCTTACGGACATTATGCAGCTATGGCTAAATTATTTGCAGCAGATGCAGCAAGTGATATTACTAGAAGATGTCTACAATTATTCGGTGGATACGGATACACTCGTGACTATCCAATTGAAAGAATGATGAGAGACGCTAAGATCACTGAAATTTACGAAGGTACATCTGAAGTAATGAAGATGGTTGTATCTGGCTGGATGGGCGTTAAATAATCGGAAGGAGTATTATAGATGAATATAGTAGTATGTATTAAACAAGTACCTGATACTAATGAAGTTAGACTTGACCCTGTTACTAACACTCTTATTAGAGATGGTGTGCCAAGTATTATAAACCCTGATGATAAATCAGGTCTTGAAGTAGCACTTAGACTTAAAGATGAAAATCCAGATATCCATGTAACAGTTTTATCAATGGGACCTCCACAAGCTGAAGCTGCTCTTAGAGAAGCTCTTGCAATGGGAGCAGACGATGCAATTCTAGTTTCTGACAGAGCTTTTGGTGGAGCCGACACTTGGGCTACATCTTGTACAATCACTGCAGCTCTTGAACACTTAGATTTCGATCTAATTGTTTGTGGTAGACAAGCTATCGACGGTGATACTGCACAAGTTGGACCACAAATTGCTGAACACATTGGAGTTCCACAAGTTTCTTATGTTGAAGAACTTGAACTAGATAAAGACATGAAGGGTATTACTGTTAAGAGACAATTCGAAGACAGATACCATACAATTAATGCTAAATTCCCATGCTTAATCACTGCAATTGCAGAATTAGCAGAACCTAGATATATGACAATTGGTAAAGTTTTTGAAGCTTACCAAAAAGAAATCAAAGTTTGGGGTCTTGAAGATATTAAGGACAAACTTGATATGGCAAACATAGGACTTAAGGGATCACCTACAAAGGTTAAAAAATCTTTCCCTAAACAAGGTAAGGGCAAGGGCGTTCTTTTAACTGATCTTACTGCTGACGAAGCAGCTCAAGCTATCGTTGCTAAACTTCAAGAAAAGTATATTATCTAATTGGGGGTTTAAAAATGAGTAAAGATGTATTTGTATTTATAGAACAAAGAGACAATAAACTTGAAAAAGTTGGTATAGAACTTTTGGGAAAGGCAAGAGAACTTGCCGACGCTCTTGGACAAGATGTTGTTGCAATGATTCTTGGCGAAAAAGTTAAGGACCACGCAGAAACTCTTATTAGACACGGAGCTGACAAAGTTCTTGTAGTAGAAGATGAAATGCTTAAAGAATATGTTACTGAACCATATGCTAAGGCAATCACTCAAATTATAAAAGAAAAAGATCCAGAAATCGTAATTTACGGTGCATCATCAATAGGTCGTGACCTTGCTCCAAGACTAGCAGCAAGAATTCACACAGGACTTACTGCTGACTGTACAAAACTAGAAATAGATGAAGAATCTAAAAACCTTATGATGACAAGACCTGCTTTCGGTGGTAACCTAATGGCAACTATCCTTTGTGAAGACTTTAGACCACAAATGGCAACAGTTAGACCTGGAGTTATGCAAGCACTTGATTCTGATGCTTCAAGAAAAGGTGAAGTTGAAGAAATTAAAGTTGACTTCACTGACGCTGACATGAATGTTAAGGTACTTGACATTGCTAAACAAGCATCACAAAAGAAAGACATCACAGAAGCTAAGATCTTAGTATCTGGTGGTCGTGGAATCGGTGGACCAGAAGGATTTAAACCTCTTCAAGAACTTGCTGACAAACTAGAAGCAGAAATTTCTGCATCAAGAGCATCAGTAGATTCAGGTTGGATAACTAAGGATCACCAAGTTGGACAAACTGGTAAGACAGTTAGACCAGAACTTTACTTCGCAATGGGTATCTCTGGAGCAATCCAACACGTTGCAGGTATGGAAGACTCTGATCTTATCATAGCTGTAAACAAAGACCCTGAAGCAGCAATTTTTGAAATTGCAGACCTTGGTGTAGTTGGAGACATCAACGCAGTTGTTCCAAAACTAATAGATGCAATCGAAAGAGAACAAAAAATTAAAGCTGAAATTTAATTTTAAATAAAATTATATTTAAAGAGGTTACAAGATTGTAGCCTCTTTTTTCTTGGGAATTTTTGGGATTTTTAAGTTTATAGGACGAGTTGTAAAATAAAATTTGACACAAATAAATTATCTTGAAAATTTTACGCAAGCAAAAAGCTTATAATTAATGCCCTTGCATCCTAAAAAACTCTTGGATTCTGCCAGGAAAAGTGATAAAATTTAGTACAATAATTTTATAATTAGAAAAAATGAATTACTGGAGGGTAGACATGGACAAATCTTATGTTTTTTACAATGGCGAAATAGTTGAAGAAGAAAAGGTGTCAGTTAGCATTAGGTCGAGAGTCGTAAATTATGGCTTAGGAGTTTTTGAAGGCATTCGTGCCTATTGGAGCGAAGAAGATGAGGAACTTTATGCCTTCAAACTCATAGAACACTACAAGAGATTTTTGCAATCAGCAAAGGTAGTTAACTTAAAAATTGATTACACTGCAGAAGAGCTTGCAGACTTTACAATTGAACTTTTGAGAAAAAATGGCTACAAGCAAACTACTTATATAAGGCCACTTGCCTACAAGGATACAAAAACTGTAGGTGTAAGTATTGAGGGTCATGACGATGATGTAGTGGCAATTTATTTGCAGCCAATGGGCAAGTATATGAAGCAAGAAGAATTTAGGGTTAAGGTCTCATCTTGGGTGAGAATTGCAGACAATATGCTTCCGCCAAGGACTAAGGCAACAGCAGGTTACCTAAACTCTGCCCTTGCATCCCTAGAAGCAAAAAGAGCAGGCTACGATGAAGCAGTCCTATTAAATAGAAATGGCTATGTATGTGAAGGCCCTGGCGAAAATATTTTTATTTACAAAAAGGGAAAATTAATCACACCGCCTGCATCTGACGACATCCTAGAAGGCATCACAAGAGATATAGTAATGCAACTTGCCAGAGAAGAACTTGGCATTGAATGTGTGGAAAAATCAATTGCAAGAACTGAACTTTATAATGCAGATGAAGTTTTCTTCTCAGGAACTGCCATGGAAGTTGCCCCAGTAGTTGAAGTTGACGACATAAAAGTTGCCGATGGAAGACCAGGCGAGCTCACAATGAAGTTAAAGGAACTTTTCCATGACTTGACTCATGGCAAGAATGAAAAGTACAAGGACTCACTTAGACCAGTTTATGGCAAATAATTTTAGTTTAATATAATTTATAAAATTTTATAGAATAAAAGAATAAAGTCGGCAGGAAAAATCCTGTCGATTTTTTGGTATCAAAAATTTTAGGGAAATATAAATTACAAAAATCTTTGAAGATAAAAAATTTTTAAAATAAAAAATTTTTCTGGCAAGACTTTGAATAAAAAAACAAAGTACCAAGTGACAATTATAAAAAATTTATTAAAATATCTTATTATTTGTTATTTGAGCTAAAAATGATAAATCATATTAAATTAATATTAAATTTTTGTAAACATGTGGAAATTTACTTGAAAAATATTACACTTTGTGATTAAATAGTAGAATTGAACGGTATACATTATCGTATATCAGGTTATTAATGGCATAGTTAAATCCGAATAGTTTAAAATTAAATTGATTTCGGATTTTTTTGTTGATTTAGACGATTTAAATACAAGACTGGTATTAAATAAAAATCTTATGCCTTAAGTGTAGAAGTTTATATTTTATTTTAAAGGAGTAGAAAAGGATGAACCCAATTAAGAATGGAAAAGAGGTCTTTGCCGTACTTTCCATGGCGACTGTTATGTCAATATCCATGTCTGTAAAAGTAAATGCAGCATCAGAAATTGATGCGGCTGCAGAATCAGCAGCTACGGCAGTTGTCCAAAGTGAAAACAAAAACCATGCAAGTAGTTTTAAAGAAGTAGTTGCAAATTCAGAAGAAAGTTCTGAAAAAAAGGAAGAAATTTCTGCTATTGATTCAAAAGAATCTAGCGCAGGAGAAAATGTTGCTGTAGTGGAATCGGCTAATTCTCCTGAAGTATCAGGGGATAAGAAAAGTGAAGCACTTCCTTCTCAAAATCCTAGTACAGAAAGCGAAAATGTTGAAGGAGCTAATGCTTCAGACCCTAGTGAAGCTACAGAAGAAGCTTCAGCTGTAGATGAAAAAGCGTCTACAGAAAAAATAGCTAGTGAAGCAAATGCTGAAGATGAAAAGGCAAGTGAAAATTTAGAGACATCAGAAGAAAAAGTTGAAGCACCTCTTAGAGATGGGCAAGAAGCCACTGAGCCGAACTATGCCGAAGACGAAAAGAAGATCCAAGACTATAGCGAAGAGGAACGCTATCGTTCTACCGAGATGGAACAGGGCAATGGCACAAGTTATTCCACGGTAGACACACCTAGCATGGATTTCAAAGATGGATTCAGATATGATACCTTAGAACCATCTGCGACAAGTGATGATAAGACCCAATGGGGTCTCGAGATGGAATTCGACAAGGAAAAGGGTCAAAGAACCTACACTGACTTTTGATTTACCAACTCTGGGAACCAAGCGGGTGTCCTTGATACCGGAAATATTTCTGCCAATGAGGTAGGAGACAAGCTTTCGGAAAAGGGAAACTTCAATGATCCTACTTATAAAGCAAAAGCAGAAGTCGAGATTACTGGCTCTAGAGCTCAAAGGAACGAAAATCTTTATTCAACGAAAGAGGATCTAGAGCATATCAACAGTGTCAATACCAAAGATCCTACCATTATAGCTTGGGAAGGAAAGTATAAAAAAGACAATGCTAACGGTCTCAAAGCCACTCAAGGGCCCAATTCCAGTTTTACCTTCTCGGTAAACCCATGGCCAAATGAAAACGACAAGCTTGACTTAATTAAGCTTAACGGCAGTCATGACCAAAAGGAATTTGTCCAAGGTCAAACCATTACGACCAATGTAATAGTAGACAATTTAGATGACAGCGCCAGAGAAAGACTAGTCGGCCAAGTCTACCATCCTCTTACAGGAGAAGTTGTTCCGGGAGCTAAGGCTTATATAAATGATGAAGGCAAAGTAGTCGTTGAAATGCCTGAGGGAACAATCAATGCAGACGGTTCGATTAACGAAAATTCCATCTTCTACAAGGATGCCAAATATAAGGGCATCCAAAACCTGGAAGTTAAATTTTTTGCCCGTCCAAGAACGGCAGATGAATTTAGAGCCATTGTTGAGAGCAATGGTGGCTATGGCTATTACACAGAAACAGGTGCCGGCACAAAGAAGATTAACCACGATGGTAAAGAAGTTGAAGTTGATCTCCAAGGCATCGACCGCTACGACCACTACAACCTTATCGGCGGCTTTAAGCTAAACCTTGATGATACTCGTTACTATGATCAAGGATTTATTGATGGAAATGAAAAAGATACTTCTGAACACACACATTCAAAAGTAAAACCAGGAGAAGAGTTTGAGGTAGATCTTTATGTTCCAGAAGATAAAAAAGATAAAGATGGCAATCTTGATAAAGACGCATTTCCAAACCAAAAGACCACAGAGGAAATGGAAGCTGCCAAAGATGCGAACCAAGCAATCGGATCCATCGACACCAGCTTTATAGATAAAATCAATGAAGGCAAGGCGGAAGAAGATAAGTGGGTCTTGGACTATGATGAAAGCACCCTTCCCACAACTCTTAAAATAACTCCACCAAAATCAGCCAAGGCAGGAGATTTTGTGGCAGTACCGTTAACTTACACTTATACCAATGGATCTACAGATGTCCACTGGTTCCATTTTGTTGTCCAAGAATCAGACTACATTAAGCCGGAATATGACGCTCAAGTTAACTTCCCTGCCAAAGAACAAACATCATCTGCTACAGTAAAAGATGACGGTAAAAGGATAACGCCGGACCACTATACACTTCCGGATAACTTAGAAACCGATGAAGCAGGCAATAAACTTGTTACTGATGACAGTGGTAACAAATGGACTGTAACCCTTGACGGAAAAACAGGTAAAGTAAGTGCCAAACCTGTAAATCCTTTAGACTTTAACGGTGGGGAAAAGCTTACAGTACCGGTTATTTCCCACTATAAAGATGATCAAAAACCGGGCGAAGACATTACAGAAGAAACAGAGGCTTACTTTGTAATCGAAGAAAAAGCCAATATGACTGCCCGCTACAACGCACAAGCCGGCAAGGCTGGAGACGAGCTATCTTCTAATGCTATCCTAAATGAAGAAGATCACTATAACAGAAGACCGGGCAAGTACACCCTTGATTCTGATACTTTTGTTGATGACAAGGGCAATACCTGGAAAGTTACAATCGATGAAAAAACAGGTAAGGTAACGGCGACAGTTCCCGAAGGTGTTCCTAACGATAAGCTTGATGGAGCCCTTCTCAATGTATCAGTAACGACACACTATTATGAAGAAGACGGTACCCTTGAAGTTGGAACCAAAAAAACGGAAGTCCAATTTGTAGCAACGGGGACGGAATTAAACAGCCCACAATACAATGTGTCTATCGGCGACGGAAACAGTGAAATGACAAATTCTGTCATTATCAATGCCGACGCTAAAAAAGAGAGCCCTTCATCTTATACAATTGATGAAACCAAAACCTACACAGATGACAAGGGTAATGAATGGATTGTTTCTGTTGATGGAAAAACCGGCGAAGTAAAGGCAAGACCGAAGGACGCAAGCAAGCTTAAAGGCGGAGAAAAACTTCAAGTTCCCGTAACCGCTCACTATGGCGACGGAGAAACAGCTCCAACTCAAAAGACGACAGCGGAATTTGTTGTAAAAGACAAAGAATATGCAAGCCCGGATTACGCTGCCAAAGTTGTAAAAGTCGGAGAAACACAAAGTGCCACTGTAGAATTAACTGATGGGGACAATTTAAAGAAGCAAACAAGCTATACTTTAGATTCCAATACTTTTGTAGATGACAAGGGCAATACTTGGACAGTTACTATTGATCAAGCAACCGGTAAAGTAACAGCCACAGCACCTACAGCAACTGAGGGAAAAGTACTCGAGCTTGACGGCGCTTTGTTGAACGTACCTGTAACGGCTCACTATGAAGACGCAACCGGAAAAGAAGTTACTAGAAAGACTTCCGTTCAATTTATGGGTACAGGAACACAAGGTAGCTATCAATTTAAAGAAACAAAGCCTTTCGAAACAACAGTGGAATATATTGATGACCCCACTCTTGCTCCGGGTGAGTGGAGATATAAGGAAGTGGACGGAAAGAAACTAACGGGTAAGAATGGTTCTGTCACTTATAAAGTTACCATTAAAGACTCTGTGGTCCAAGAAGATGAACCTGAGACTGTTGATAAAAAAGACCCAGTTAATGCGGTTATTCAAATCAATAAGCGAGACTACACCGGAACAGTAACTCACACAGAAAAAATTGAAACACCATTTGAAGTTGAATACGAATACTCCACAGAACTTGAAGCTGGTCAATCACAAATTAAACAAAAGGGCGAAAAAGGTTCTTACGATTTAGTTTATTCACAAAAGATTAAAAACGGCCAGGCTGATGGAAAAGCTACAACTTCCAAAGAAAATGAAAAAGAAGCTAAGAAAGAAATCATCGTTATCGGCATCAAACCTGTAGAAAATGTTGTTGAAAAACCATTCGACACAGAATATATCTATGACGAAAACATGGAAGCAGGTAGGGAAGAAGAAGTCACTGCAGGTGTCAATGGTAAAACAACTACAACAACTTCTTACGATCAAAAAGAAAATAAACTTGTAAGTAAGGAAGAATCTACAGATCCGACAAATAGAGTCGTAAGAATCGGTATAAAACCTGTAACGAAAGAAGTAGAAACTGATTACGGTACAAAAGTTATATACGACGACCAACTTGAAGCCGGTAAGGTAGTAGAAACTGAAGGCGAAAAGGCAAGACTACAATTACAACTTCTTATGATAAAGACAAGAATGAATTAGTGACAACAGAAGAAAAAACAGATCCGAAAGATAAAATTGTAAGAATCGGCATAAAACCTGTAGAAAAAGAAGTAGAAACTGACTACAAGACAAGAATTGAATATGACGCAAATCTTGAAGCTGGCAAGGTAGGAAAAACTGAAGGCAAAAAAGGAAAGACTAAGATCACAACTACTTTCAACCAAGAAACTAATAAATTAGAAACAACAGAAGAAGTATTAGAAGAATCAAAAGACGAAGTTATAAAGATTGGCACAAAAGCAGCTGAAAATACAACAGAAGTAAGCAAGGAAGTTGGTACAAAGATTGAATACATCTATGATGATGATCTTGAACTTGGTAATGTTATTTTAGGAGACTTTACACCTGGCAAGGTTGTAACAAAGGTTGTTCAAAAATATGATCCAGCAACTGGAGAAATAACAACAGAGGAAAAAACGACTGTAACTCCAGGAGTGCAAAAGATTGTAGTTGGAACAAAGAAAACTGATAATACTTGTCCAATGCCAGATCCAGATCCAAGCAATCCGACAGATCCAAGCA
>NZ_KV804711.1:0-243 GCF_001811425.1 Peptoniphilus sp. HMSC062D09
AAATGCCAAAAGAATATTACCTTTATGTCAACGGGCAAAGGGTTGAAGTCAGCGAGCAGATATATAAAGTCTACTGGCGAGAAAAAGAACACGAAAAGTATTTAGAGCAGGTGGACAAGAAAAACCACTTGCTCTTTTTTTCATCATTGGATCATGACGGGAATTTTGTAGATAACCTTGCTGATGAAAGTGTGGATGTAGAAAAAATAATTGAAACACAGATCTTAATTGAAACAGTCAGAA
>NZ_KV804712.1:0-258 GCF_001811425.1 Peptoniphilus sp. HMSC062D09
TTTTCATCACTTCCTTAAATAAAATATAAGGACAGATCTCCCTTCAATTTATAAAGGAAAATCTGCCCCCATCTACAAGGCGTTTACTTTATAAATTCTTTCAAAAGCACCTTTAGCTTTTTAAGAATATTGTTTTTTCGCCATTGTATAGCTTGATAGCTCACTTTCTTACTTCTTGCTACACTCGATAATGTTTCATCATTAAAATACAAACGCTCTATGATGTCCCTTTCTTCATCATTCAGCTTTGACATAGCC
>NZ_KV804713.1:0-10544 GCF_001811425.1 Peptoniphilus sp. HMSC062D09
AATTGTTTTTTACTCGACCTTTACAAAAGCTTTGCTGTCTTAATTGACAACTTCTTTATGTTATCATCAAGAAATTATTTTGTCAACTGTTTTTTTAATTTTTTTTCTAAAAAATAACAGCTGTCTTTTTTTCGACAACTTTTATATATTACTATTTTATTTTTTTACTGTCAATAGTTTTTTTATATATGATTTTTTATCTTGTAATTGTAGTTTTACACCCTGTCCTTTCTACTTATAGCTTTATTGTGATCTTTTCTTATTTTAAATTTCTGATAGTTTCTTCCACTTTCTAATTTTTGTTCTAAATGTTTTAAAGGGTGCCACTGTATTTACATGTATAAATTTATAGACTTCCCAGACTGCTGTTTTTGTTGCATCATCAGCCCACCTTCTCATGTGTGGATTAAATAACTCTTCTTCTGTCATATCATCTATAAGTTTTAGGATTTTATTTATATTTTCATCTAATATACTTTTTAATTCTTTTAATGACAAATTTGAATAGCTTTCATTGAACCATTCATATAATTTTCCCAACTCATTCCATTTGAATTTTTCAGATGGTGTTTTTACTTCAATGCCTGCTTTTTCATTTTCTTCCCACTTTAACAAAAGGCTTGTCCATCCTACTTGATAGGAAAGATTTTCTGCCGGAGTTCTATCTACTTCTTCAATTCTTTTGTCTTTCAAATTTTCATCAATATCATTAAATTCTTCGATATACTTTTTATAGGATTTTATAATTTCTTCTTTCAGTTCTTCTTTGCTAGCGTATTTTTTCATAGATGCTCCTCTTTAATTATTTATAAGTGTTCGTTATCTCTTATTAATTTTTTTATTTCTGCTATTTCAGCTTGTGCATCTTCCAGGTTTTTTGTCAAATTAGGAAAGGCTTTTAATATTCTCTTCTCTTCTAGACCTTCTTTTCTTTCTTTTAATTCTTTGATTCTATTCTCCAATTCTATAAATTCTGGTTTCTTCTTTAATTCTTCCTGTTTGTTTTCTATTTGAATAGTTCTGTCGTAGACTTTTATACCTATTTTATCTGATACTTTCCTTATATCTTTGCTTACTCTATCTATTGCCTTAAATTCTTTATTAAGGCCTATAAGAGTATTAACTGTTGCTATCATGTCAATAGCCATTATTATTGCTAGACCTATATCCATATCTTTTAGGACTGCAATTGGTATGAGTTTTACTAAGTCGCTTATAAGAGGGTGAACTGCTTCATATAATAAAAAGCAAAATAAGCCCCATATTACCGAAAATTCAATACATATATAGCCGCCAACATTCAGTTTTTTGTCTGAATAATCCCACCATCTTTCATGGAATATTTTCTCCAAAAGAAATCCTGCTACAAATTCTATTGCTGTTGCAATGACAATTGAGCCTAAAAATAAGACAAATTTGTTTTTCTCGGCTATATCTGTGAGAAAATATATTACTGATATGGCGCCAAAGCCATAAATGGGGCAATAGGGTCCTGACAAAAATCCTCTATTTATAAACTTTCCAACTGTTACTGCGTGAAAGCTCACTTCAACAACCCAGCCTATAAAGGCATAGATAAAAAAGTACATTAAGTACAAGAAAAAATATTTTTCCATTTATTCCTCTATTCTAAATTTAAAAATATGTTAGGTTCACTAACATATTGGATAAAATTATTAAATTTCACTGTAGTTTTTTATGACTTCTCTTCTTCCACTTACTTCTAATTTTTTGTAAAGCACTGTTAGGTTATTTTTTATGGTCTTCTCGCTGATGTAAATTTCCTTCGAGATGTCCTTATTGGTTTTGCCTGCGATTATTTCTTCTAATAAGTACTTTTCTCTTCTTGTAAGTGTCTTTATCTTGTCGAATTTTTTGTTCCTATTTCTCTTAGCTTCCTTTAAGCTTTCTTCTATATATACATGCCCTCTTAAGGTCTTATCCACTGCTTCAAGTATTTCTTCTTCTGATGACTTAAGACTTAAAAGAGAGTAATCAATGTTAAGGGGAAGGTCCCTATCTTCAACTATCCTTATTTTTTCTTCTCTTCTGTTTCCTAAGTTTTTGTCTTCAAAGATCAAGAGATCAAAGTCTTCACTTGTCAATTCATAAAAATCAAGGACTTCATAATCCTTTAATATATTCTGAAGTCCTCTCTTTATAATTTCACAATTAGTTTCAATGGCAATTCTAGTCATTTAAACTTTTTACACTTTCTCTTTCAAGTATTTCTGATGGAAGCACTACATTTTCTGAAAAGTCGCTATCTTCCTTGGCAATTTTCTTTAAAATCTTTCTAATGGAAACTGCTCCAATGTCATAATAAGGAATCTTAACAGTAGTAAGCTTTGGCCTATAAATATCTGAAATGTAAGAGCCGCCAAAGCCCGTTACAGAAATATCTTGTGGTGTCTTGTAGTTGTTGTCTAAAAGTAAGTTCATTAGGTGAATTGCAATTGTGTCATAGGATGTAAAGAAGGCTGTAATTTTTTCTTTTTTAAGTGTCTTTATTATTTCTTCTCCTTCATTTTCTACATCCCCTGCATCAAGACCTTCAACAAATAGATTTATCTTCTTTAGACCATGTTCTTCCATGGCTCTGTTGTAGCCTTCGATTTTTTTCTTTTCAAAGGTTCTGTCATAGTCCTTTCTAATTCCTAGAGAGGCAATATTTTTGTGTCCCTTGGCAATTAAAAGATTTACCATGTCATAGGATGCCTTTTCATAATCAATTGTGGCAGAGAATTTTTCTATGTCGTAGAAATTGCTTATGATGACATAAGGAATTTTGCTTTCTTCCAACTTGTATTCAAGTTTAGGATTGTGCAAGTTTGAAATTACAATTATTCCTTCCACTTGTTTTTGTGCCAACAAGTTTGCAAACTTCATTTCAGATTCTTGGTCGCCATAGGAGCTTGACAAAAGTATGTCGTATTTATACATTCTTCCCACTTCTTCCACTCCTCTTAGGATTTGTGAAATAAAGTTAGACCCAATGTCTTCTACAATTACACCTATTAAATTAGATTTTTTTGTAACTAAACTTCTAGCCACTTCATTTGGCTTGTAGTCCAAAACATCTATGGCGTGCAAAACTCTTCTTCGAGCCTCTGGGCTAACGGGCTTTGAGTCATTTATTACCCTTGATACTGTAGAAATGGACACATCCGCCATTTTTGCTACATCTTTAATTGTAGATGCCATACTTTCCTCCTTATGGTACTATTATTTTCAACCTATTTTCCAACACTTTAAAATTCATAGGAAGTGTAGAAGTCTTTTCTCCGTCAACATCTATTGTCACTTCTTCATCAGATTCAATACTTATATTTTTTGTCTTTAGGTAAATTACCTTGTTGTGATCTATGTGCTTGCCTCCCATTAGTGAGGCAAAGAGTTCAGGCGCATCAGATATTTTTATGCTCTTAAAAATCAAAACATCTAAATAACCATCAGATACATCGGCAAAGGGCGACATTTTTTTAAAACCACCAACTGAAGTTGAGTTGGTTATTAAAAATAAAAGTGAGTCTACGCTTTCGTCAATCTCATCGCTTTTTACCTTTAAATTAATTGACTTTTGATATTTAAAAATTCTCTTTCCCAAAAGTTCCCTGGCGCCTTCAAGATAGTATGCCATATTACCAAGACTTGCCTTTTTTTCAGCAGAGACAGTGTAGGCAATTTCAGTTAGCATTCCGCCAGCAGCTACATTTATAAAGGCCCTATCACCAGCAAGACCAAGGTCAATGGTCTTTATATGGTAATTTTTTATCATTTGATAAAACTTAAAGGGCGAAGTTGGTAGTCCCTGAGCATTGGCAAAGTCGTTTACAGTTCCACTTTGAAGAATTGCAAGTGGAGTATCTCTCTTTGAAAGATATATTCCATTTACAACTTCATTTACTGTACCATCGCCACCAGAACATATTATAAAATCTTCTCCAGTATAATTTGCAGCGAAATTTTTGCCGTCGCCTTCCTCATGGGTAAATAATAATTCAATTTCATATTTATCATGGCTCATAAGCTCAATTAATTCTAAAATTTTGCCAAGAGCTGCACCTCTACCCGAATTTGGGTTTGCAATTATCTTAACTCTCTTCATTCTACTCCCCGTACTATGTAAATTAAATCTCAAAGTTTCCTCTTGGTCAAGACTTAATTATGTAAATAAAAGAAGACGAAGCAATAACTCCGTCCCCTAGATCATTTTAAAAAGACTTCTTTAACTGTCTTTGCAACTTCTCTTAAAATATAAAAATAGTCGATGGCGTTATTTGAACTAAGTGAAATAGTTTTTGCAGTATCAGAAATAACATCTGAAACATTCATAACTGTGCTTGATACCCTTAAAGAAGTATCATCGACCTTTCTTGTAATTCCATTAACAGTGTCTGAAACTGAACCAACTGTGGCAACAACCTTTTCAATTTCTGGTTTTACATCATTTACGAGCTTTGTCGCATCAGTTGAAATTGAATTTACATTTGTAGAAATGTCCTTTGCATTGTCCATTATTGAAGGAACAGTCTTTATAGTGTGATCAATCTCGCCTTGGTTTCTTTCAACAATTTCATTGACATTCTTCAAGATTTTCATTACATTTAAAAGCACTAAAAATAGTGCAACAAGTGCAGCTATACCAGCTACATATAATAAGAAACTTAGTAGGCCACCAATTGTAAATGCTTGATCTAACATTTTATGCCTCCTATCTTATTTTCTAGCTTCCTTTTCTGCCTTGTCTTTTGTTTCTTCAAGAGTTTCCTTTACATTTTCAGAAGATTTTTTTGCTTCTCTCTTGATGTCTTTTGCGCCTTCCTTTAAGTCGCCCTTAACTTCTTCTGCTGTATCTTTAACTTCTTCAGTAGTATTTTTTACATCTTTTTTGATGTCTTCAGCACCAGCCTTAACAACTTCGCCAATTGCTTTAGCCTTTGCCTTAGCTACTTCAACATCTTCATCAAATTCATATTTTTTAATAGCGGCCTTGTCTCTCAAATCATTGTAAGTTTTCTTAGCTTGTTCGCCAGCTTGGTATGCCTTAAATTGAATAGTATCTTTAGCATCGTTAGCTGCGTTTAGTGCTTGATTAGCAGCTTCCTTTGACTTGTTTGCAATGTCTTCACGAGTCTTTTTACCTTCTTGTGGTGCAAATAAAATTCCACCAATAGCTCCAAGTGCAATACCTGTAGAAATCTTAGAAATTTCTTTAAGTCTTCTTCTTCTAGCTGCTTCGTTTCGTTTTTCTTCTAAATAATCAAATAGTCCCATAATAACTCTCCTTTTTTCTCAATGTTCTTTTCGATTCCTTAATTTATTACCCTTATTTATATAAAAATAATCAATTAATTTATATGTCTAATAATAGTAAAAACCGCAATGCCGTTACCTAATTAATTCACCCCGCCCATTTTCATGGTGGGTTAAAAACTTGATAGCGTCTTCTGACTTCCGCTCAAAGGCGGCTTGTCATATCTCACTTATACACAGTTTCCCGTGTTCTATTTGTCGGTTGAATTAAATAGGATTATTTCGTACATCGCAGAATTTACCTAATTAAATTATAACTCAATGAAATCACTTTTTCAATAAAGCGTGGGAAAAAAGTGAAAATCTTCAGGAAGATTTGCAAGAATTTCTATTTCCTCATCCTTCCTTGGAAGCTTTAATTTTATGGAATAAGAGTGGAGGGCTTGCCTACTTATGAAATCAGATTTTTCTCCGTAAAGACTATCGCCAATAATGGGGTGACCAAGGTGACTTAGGTGGACTCTAATTTGGTGAGTCCTTCCAGTGTGAAGAGTCAGCATCACTAGACTCATATTGTCATATTCACTAAGGACCTTATAAGAGGTGATGGACTTTTTGCCAATTACATAATTTACCTCTCGCCTAATTCCATCTTCACTTGTGGCTATGGGTGCATCAATGATTCCTTCCTTATCCTCAAAGATTCCCTGGCAAATTGCCAAATATTTTTTCTCAACCTTGTCTCTAAATTCACTAGAAATTTTATCTTGAGCAAAGGGATTTTTGCAAGCAAGGACTATGCCCGATGTGTCTCTGTCAAGTCTATTAATAAACCTAACCTTTCTCTTAATATTATTTTCCTCAAAATATCCCAAGATATAATTTAAAAGAGTGCCTTGGCTGTCGTCCTTTGCTGTGTGAGTCACCATTAGTGGCTCCTTATTTATTACAAGGAGGTCATCATCTTCATATAAGATGTCAAGAGGTCTTTTTTGAACCTTGCCATTGGGTTCTTCGTCTTCAAATTTTAGAGAAATTATGTCATTTATCTTTAACTTTTTATTTTTTCTTATTAACTTTCCATTTAAGTAAATATTTCCATCTTTTATAGACTTTCTTATCAGGCGAGAGGAGACTCCACGCTCTTTCAAGTAGTCGTTGACCTTCATTTTTTCACTAGCTCTGAAATTTAAAAAGTCTTTTGAATTTAATCTATACATTTTACACCTCTAGTCAAGGAGACTTTATTCGTTTATAATATAAATATTAGAGAAAAAAATCAAGGGGGGTTTAAGCTTGTCAAAAATTATAAATATACTTACAAATGCAAATTTCGAATCAAAAAAAACTGCCACAGAATTGCATAAAGTTTTAACAAGATATGGCTACGAGCCCTTTAACGGCTTCAAAAAAAATGCCGAGCTTTCCATTTGCATTGGCGGCGACGGTTCCTTTATAAAGGCTATTCACAAAAACGACTTTCCAGAAATGCCCTTCGTAGGAATAAATACAGGTCACCTTGGCTTTTATCAAGAGATAAAGCCTGACGAAATCGAAAAATTTGTAAAGGACTACAACAGCGGCAACTACATTGTAGATGATATAAAGCTAATAAGATCGGACATCTACACAAAAAATAAGGTCTATAAATTTTATTCAGTAAACGAAGTTGTCTTAAAGGCAGCCCATTCAAAGACCATACACATGAATGTCTTCATCGACAGAAACCATGTAGAAAAATTTTCAGGAGACGGCATCTTAGTTGCAACACCATCAGGCTCCACTGCCTACAACTTTTCATCTGGCGGCGCCATAGTCTACCCAAGCCTACATGTCCTACAGATGACGCCAATTTCTCCAGTGAACTCTGCTGTCTACCGCTCCCTGGGCTCATCAGTAATCGTTCCTGGAGCTCACACAATTTCTCTTGTTGTTGAAAAGCGCTACAAGGATTCAAATCTTTTATTAGTTGACGGCTCCGAATATTTTTTCAACAACCTTCACAGGGTAAACATTAGGCTATCAAACAAGACCATAAAAAAACTCGTCTTCTCAAATAATTCCTATTGGGACAATTTAAAAGACAAGTTCCTATAAGTTCTGAAAAATTTTCAGAGCTTTTTTTATTTTTTGTGATGCAGCTAAATCAATATAATAAAAACCTCTTGCTAAGAATAAAAAATCTCACCCAAAATTTATGGATGAGATTTTTTATTTTTATTTATTTTTCTTCACCTATAGGAGGAACTGGAAAAGTAAATCTCTTTTCATTCAACCTTATCCACCTTTCATTCTTTCCACTTGTAAGTCTTTCATAGTCATGGCCATTCATAGCTTCTACAATTGGTCCATATGCCCAATAATTTTCTTCAACATCTTTCATTGGTGCTAATTCTGATTTGTGTGACTTTATAAAATCTAGATCAGCGTACCTATTTAAAATTATATTTGTAGCACTTACTACCTCTGCTCTTGTAATATATTTATCAGGCTTAAATGTACCATCTGGATAACCACTTATCCAGCCTTTATTTGCAGCCTGTCCTATTACTTTACTTGCCCAGTGATTTTCACTTACATCAGAAAAACTATTATTTCCTTGCCCGTCTAAATTATCAAAGCTTGCCGCCATTTGAGCAAATTCTGCTCTTGTTATCGGTTGATCTGCTTTGAAACTTCCATCAGGATATCCTTTAACAAAATTTTTCTCATTCATAAATGTTACTGCATAGGCATACCAGTCATTCTCCTTGACATCATTAAATACAATGCTGTATATTTTATTTTTTTCAGGCCTATCTTTTAACAATCTAGCAAACATCATTGTTACTTCTGCTCTTGTCATTTGTTTATCTGGGCCAAAAGTCTCATCAGGATAACCCTTCATATAAGCATAGTGGTCTAATAAATTAATTTCTTCTTTTCCTGCTATTACTTTTATTGTTTCTGGTTTTTCAGATTTATGCCATGTCTTTATAGCATCTGGTTGTTTTATCCAAATAGCATAAACTACAGTATCTTGGTTTACAATAGTACTACCAGTAAAGCTTGTACCAGTGCCATCTTCTTTTGTATTCCACTCTTTAAATATATATCCATCTTTAATTGGATCTATTGGCATTGACTCATTAGTTAATGAATCATTGTCGATTGTTTTGCCTTTTTCCACAGTAACAACTGCATGAGTTTTGTCAGAATCTTTGAAAGTAACTTTTACATTTTGAGCTTCTTTATTAAGAGTAACTTTTGGACTTGGAAATTCGATGTCTGTTCCCTGAATTCCATTTCCATCAATAGGTGTCAATTTAGCTGATTTATTAGTGTCAAAAGAATAATTACCACTTGTTTCTGGTACCTTAACGAGTTTTTCATTATACTTAAGAACAGCTGGCTTTTTTGGATACAAAGTTTCATTTATTTCTAACTTAAGATTTTCATTTTCACCTTTTGTATAAGTTAAAACATAACGATAAGTTCCGTCATCTAATTTTCCAAAGCCATATTTTGTTTCATCAATTTTTTCAGGTTTAAGATTTTCCTTTGCAACTTCAAGGCTAATTTTATTAATGTCATTTACAAAATCAAAATCTTCGCCTATATAATCTGTAAGATAGGAGCCTTTTGTGATTTTATCTAAGATTCCCTTTTTTATGTTAGCAAAATCAGTGTTGAGTTCTCCATTGTTAGACTGCCTTGATAAATATTTTAAAAATTCACTACCATCAAAATCAGCTGCATTTTTAAAATATACATTCATTTTGTAACCAGCATTCACCATTTCTTGAAAAGTATCATCTGTTCTCATAAAGGCAACGTCAATGTTTGATGGTGCATTTAAATCAATTGGAGTTATTATATTATTAAGTCCGCCACCTTTTCTTCGTGAGAAAATTGTATATTTATAGTCATATTGTTGCCAGTTTTTTGAATTATCATTTTCTTGTCCCCTATAATAATCTAAATATTCGCCTAATTTTTGCCAATTCTGCATAGCTTGAGAGAAAATAAAGTTACTGCCATCAGAAAATTTCTTCCAATCATTTTTTAGATTATATTCTCGACTTTGATATTCCCAAATTCCACCTTGTCTATCAGCTCCATAAAGATAGTTTGTTCCAGTGCTAGGATTTGTTTGCTTTTTCGGGTCTCCAAAGGATCTAGTATAGGCTTCTTTGTAATTTCCATCCTTACAGTAAAGATAAGTTGCCCCATCACTAATAAGAATAACATACTTATTTTCTGATAGTACATCATTATCCTTATCTAGCATATCTTTTGCAGCTAAAAGTCCTGCATGCATATTAGTGCCAAAGCCAGGAGAAGATCCCATTGCATTTATTATTCCATCATAATCAGAAGTAATATCTGTTAAATCTTGTTTTATGTTTCCTATATATGAAAAAGAAACTACACCAACCTTTACATTCAAACCCTTTTCTTGTGTTTCGTCTTTTAGGGTCTTCAAAAATCCCTTTGCTTGCTCAAAAATTTCCTGTTCCGCTGAAGCTCCTGATTTATCAAGTACAAAAACAACATCGGCTGGTAAAACCTCTTGCTTGCCTGGAAATTCTAATTTAATAGTTGTTTCCAAATTTTCATCTAATGTCGTAGCTTCCTTGATATTTCTATCTAAGCTATCAGCATTGGATTCAGAATTATCATTGCTTGCTTTTAATTCATCTTCCGTAAGATTATTGCTGTTGATTTCGTTAAAAGCACTTGCATTAACAGTAATTCCTTCTGTTAATATTGCTAGCATCATTAAAGTAGCCAGCAAAAAACTTGTGATTTTTTTTGTAAATTTTTTCATAATATTTTCCTCCTTACATGTTTAAATTTATAAAAAAAAATTGACAAAAGTACATACCTATGCAAGGTAATTGCTTTTGTCAATTTAAAAACCATATAAAAAAAGGCAGAATTATCCTGTCTGTCTGTCTGTCTGTCTGTCTTAATTATTGAATCCATTATCATAACTTGTCAAGTCCTTTTTATTTTTATTTATTATATCATTTTTTTATTTCCATTACAATAATAATAGTCACAATTCTCAACTTGTTTACAGCCTTTGCATTTTAAATTGCAACAATAAATTAGCTACTTTATATAAAAAAATAAACTAGACAATCTTTTTCCATATCTATTTAAATAGAAAATTTTTTCTGTAATTTTTTCATAAATACTTTTCTAGCATTTAAAATCTTATCCATTAATGATGTCTTAACTACAAATTTAAAAAGCTCTTGCTAAGATTATAGAAAAAATCTCACCCAAAATTTATGGATGAG